>LJNI01000121.1 GCA_001303225.1 candidate division TA06 bacterium DG_78
GTCTCGAGAGACCAGAGATTTTTCCGAGTTCTAACATACTGAAGCCCAAGATTGCACCAGTATTTCCAGCACTGACGACTGCATCGATTTCTCTATTTTTTAAGAGCTTGATTAAAACACCGAGTGAAGAATTTTTTTTCTGGCGTACTGCAACCGTTGGAATTTCATGCATACCCACGACTTCATCGGCAAGATGAAATTCAAATCCAATTTCAGTGACCTCTGGTTCGTAATCGCCCTTACCAGTAACGAGTAGACCCCCAGAATTCTCTTCACTCAGTAGTTGTAACGTTTCGAGTTCTTTGACAGGTGCATTATCAGAACCCATCAAATCAAAACCAATTTTCAACTTTTCTCCTCTTTTTCCTTCGGTGGTACTACTAGCGTATCTTTGTAATTACCACAATTCGGACATACTCGATGTGGAAGTTTCGGACTGTGGCACTTTGGGCATTCAATATAATGCAGCCCTTTTATTTTATACTGTGAACGGCGCTTATTTTTTCGAGCATGCGAATGTCTTCGTTTTGGGAGAGCCATCTATCCTCCTTTCCTTTTGGGATTACGAAACAAGGTGATTGTGTGACTCGGAGATTAACGTAATAAATTTTAAATTTTTCTCATTTCCTCTCTTCACCACGTCTCTCCTCTCCTTGTCTCATTTTCTCGGATACAGGTTCATTGCATTGAACCACGTATTGAGCAGCTCCATTCTCTTATGATTATCCTCGGGTAGCATAAAAGGTCTTCCACGGCAATCGATGATCAGACCAACAACACCACCATTAACGGTCGTTTCTAATTCCTTACCTCGACCTTCACCAACGTCGAACCCCTTTTCTGGGTGCAATATTATTTTTGCTGTTTCACCCACACCAAGAGGTAATAGTGAGATATCTCCGTACTTTGATATTCCCTCATCTGTTTTTCCATTTGTGTACTCGACGGTATACTTCAAGACGTTAGCACCTAACTTGCCTTCACCAACTGGAGCAATACAGCTTCCTAACGGGATAAGACAATCTTTATTAAAAACCTCGGTAGCTGATTGCTCGTGGACTGTTAATAGTACACCGAGGTGCGGCATCATGAATATTGAGTCAACAGCAATGCGTGTGATTCCCTCTGGTTGAAATGCATCGATCATCATCAGTGCGGCTTGATTTCTGCGTGGGGCATGGGATAGGATACCACCCGAACCAATGATGAGATGCAGACCCATTAAATCGATGAGGGTTTCACCAGTCATCGATTGGTCAAAAACATCAGAGATTGTACGTGCCTGTTGAATACCCTTGAGACCGACAGCCATCGATTTGTGCTGTACGAAAGCCAATCTCAGTGCCTCACGCGCAATCGCCTGTTCAATCTTTAAATCTTCTAAGGAATGTGGAATAGTTGTTGGGCGGATCATTTTATTTCTTATTCTATTTCTCAAATCCCATTCCTCAATTTCCATAGGCAGCCAACGTATAATATTATCCACACCAGTCTCGGCTAACACATTACTGATTGAATAGGACATGCCGAGATTGGCACTCACGGTACGGTTGAATACTTCCTGGAATACTGAGAATACATCGGTGGTTGCACCACCAATATCGACTCCGATGACCTGTATCTTTTCTTTCTTAGCGACAGTTTCTACGAGCAGTCCTACAGCGCCAGGCGTCGGCATTATAGGTACATCGGTTCTTTCCATTAATTGTTTATACCCAGGTGCATGTGCCATAACGTGTTCCATAAACTGATCATGAATTTTTTGTCGTGCTGGATTCAAATTTTCTCTCTCGAGAACTGGTCTGATATTTTCGACAATGACGAGCGCAGTTTTTTCCTTGAGTGTCTTTAGAATGATATCACGGGCTTCTTTATTCCCTGCATAGATCACTGGTAATTGATAACCAACACCGAACCGTGGCCGTGGGTCTGCAGCCTTTATCAGTTCTGCTAATTCCACAACGTGAGAAATGGTGCCGCCATCGATACCGCCGGAGAGGAGGATCATATCAGGCCGCAGATTTCGGATTCGTTCAATCTTTTCATGGGGAAGTCTTCCGTCATTAGAGGCAATGACATCCATGACAATTGCGCCTGCTCCGAGGGCAGCTCGTGCCGCACTTTCCGCAGTCATGGTCAGTACAACTCCTGCGACCATCATTTGCAGACCGCCGCCAGCCGACGACGTAGAGACATAAAAATCGACACCTTCACCATTCTTCACCGTTTTGATAATATGCTCTCCATCCAATATCCTCACCTTAGATAGTTCTTCGACTTCTCTCACCGCATTGAGTACTCCTTTTGTAACATCTTCATATGGTGCTTCGACAGTTGTTGGTGCTTCACCGCGCACAATGAGACGGTACTCTTCGCCCCGTTTCTCGATTAATATTGCCTTTGTTGTCGTACTACCACAATCAGTGGCGAGGATTCTTTTCGGCTCTTTTCCTTTCATTCCTTTCCTCCTCAAGGCGTTCGATTTCACAGATTAACGCCTCAATATTATTTCTGTCTTCTAACATTGCCGTAATTTCTTCGTACTCCCGATAGGAAAATAATGCGCGGTAAAAAGGTTGCATAAAAATAAGAAATTGATTGCCCAGAAAAGAAAGTGGTTTGGACGATTCTAAGAAAATAATTGCAACAGGAGCGAGGCGGTAGTCGATTACCTTCTGGGCAATTTTATTAAGCAGAAATTTTTTTCTCTCTTCAGTTACTTCAAAACTTACTTCTTCCATCTTACGGTGAGCTCCTTTATCGCCTTGACCTCATCGAGGCGACGCACTGGTGTCTTGGTTGGTGCTGACTTTAAAACATCAGGGTTATCCCGAGATTCCTTCCTTATTTGCTTCATACTATCAATAAATCGATCGAGTGTTTCTTTTGATTCGCTTTCGGTTGGTTCAATCATCAATGCCTCACTGACAATGAGTGGAAAGTATACGGTTGGTGCATGAAAACCGAAATCTAACAAGCGTTTTGCCACATCGAGTGTCCGTACGCCATGATCCCGCAGGTCTCTACCAGAAAGCACTCCCTCGTGCATACAGAAACTAGGATAGGGTAGGGAGTAATCATCTTTCAAAGACTGAATAATGTAGTTGGCATTAAGGATTGCAGATTTTGATATTTTATTCAGCCCTTGTTCGCCCATGCTCCTCAAAAAGGTGTAGGCGCGAACCATGACGAGAAAATTTCCATAATAGGTTTGCACTTTGCCAATGGAATTAGGATGAGCGTAATCGAGGTAATAGGTACCATCCTTTTTTAGAATAATGGGGATCGGTAGAAATGGTGCTAATATTTTTTTAACGGCAACAGGCCCTGATCCTGGTCCACCACCACCATGCGGTGTTGAGAAAGTTTTGTGAAGATTGAAGTGGACAGCATCAAACCCCAAATCACCAACCCGCACAATACCTAACAGGGCATTCAGATTTGCGCCATCGAGGTATATTAAACCACCTTTCTGATGAACAATATCGTTAATCTCTCGTACCGATTTTTCAAACAACCCCAGTGTATTGGGATTAGTGAGCATGATGCCGGCAACTTCATCGGTCATCAGTTCTTTGAGTTTCGTCATATCGACGAGCCCATCTTTGTTTGAGGGCAAGGTGATAGGTGTGAATCCTGAAAAGTTCACGCTCGCTGGGTTTGTACCATGGGCTGAATCAGGAACGAGGATATATTTCCTGTTTTCTTCTCTCTTATTGAAATATGCCTTGAACATGCTAATCGCAGTAAATTCACCCTGGGCACCAGCTGCTGGTTGGAGCGTAATAGCGTCGAGATTGACAATTGCTTTTAAAAATTCACCCAATTCGTACATTAACTGAAGAGCACCTTGCACAGTGTGTGCTTGCTGTAGGGGATGGATTTCTGTAAAGCCGTTTAAACGTGCTGCTTCTTCATTGATCTTAGGGTTATACTTCATTGTACATGACCCGAGTGGATAGAAATTTTTATCTACATGGTGATTCATTACTGAAAGATTGACAAAGTGTCGTATGATTTGAGGTTCACTCACCTCGGGTAAATCAATCGGAGATGTCCGACAATACGTTGCTTGGATTGTTCTTTGGGGAACATCACACGTGGGGAGTGAGTATCCCTTGCGTCCAGGTTTGGAGATTTCAAATATGAGTTCCATGCTATTTGTGAATCTTTGCAAAACGGGCAAACGACCGATCAAACGTTCGTTCTACATCATCTGGGAAACAGCAGGCAGGAAGCTCATTTATACGGAGATGGTAACTGAGACATTCACAACACTTACCCTTTCGTGAACAGGGGTTATATGTGCAATTACAATGCTTTAAATTTTCTTTTATACTGCATTCCATAGGCAATTATACCTAAAAATCACTTACTGTCAACTGGCTTCGCGGATCGAGGATGTGGTTATTATTTGGAAAAGGATTACATATATTGTTTTGTGCAGTGTGATACAGTAAACGAACATGTCAATATTGACAAATGAAAGACGAGGTTTATACTGAAAATATGAACAATAAAATGCGCATCGAAGCCTACCTCAACTCAAACCCTGTGCTGCGAGGAGAGACATTGATCGACCCTTGGGGAAGAAAATATGAGATGAACAACAATCCCTATTTAGAAATTGAATTTTACAATTTCCCACGAGGAAGATATACTATTCAGATACGTACCCCATTTTTTTCAGAAAAACGAGTTACTATTCATACACCATTTTCGCATGAATATTTTACAGATGAAAGATTCCAAAACCCATCAATTTCAGCAACAAAAATCAAAATATCTGGAAAGAAAATAGTCGAAGAATGTGTGATACCACATAGAGTTAATAAATTAACTGGTACAGTTCGAACATTCAATGGTAAACCTCTTCGTGCCTATGTCTGGGCTACTGGCTCCCAATTAGGAAAACCGAGCATGATTACACAGGCCGATGAACATGGTAAGTATGTACTCTATTATCCGACTGGCAGAAAACTGAGAGCTTTTGTTGGTGATACGAATTATGCAAAATCTACCCTCGAATGCTGGATTACAGCGAATAATTTGAAAGAAAATGTAGTAATACATCCGCATATCGGTAATTTCGAGCTCTATGAATTGAATGCATGGTTTTTTGATGGTATGTGGAATATGTTTTTTGTACCGGCAACGGTACATTCAAAATTTCCTCCGAATCTTTCTAAAAAAGATATGAGCGTGCGGATTAATGGCATGCATGGCAAAATAAAACGTTTCACTAATCACCGTGTTTATTTTAAAGGAAAATATAGAGGTGTATTTTATCCTGCCTATATTATGACAGTAGTAACTGATAAACCAATAAAAGAAATTCAATCACCAGTTATCATCAAAGTCCAAATAAGGTCTCCTAAAAAAGGTAGAGGCGAGGCTTGGTTCATATATTAGATTTCTATATCTAAAAAGTAGGTGAGCTTAATCATTGCAAAATTTTATTATTCCATTATTTTATAATTATGGAATTGTCGAATAAATGACATCTAGCTATTGAGGTTTGTTATGTAGTTTCCTTGAATTTTATTGCTTCGATAGAAAGTTGTATTCAGGTAAGCATAGTTACAATATCATAAATTTCTATTAAACGTATTTTTTTATTTCGTGGTAATCACGAATACAATTGTCATTACGAAAACTCGAGAATTGTCGTTATGACGTAGTGTGTTTAAGGGAGATAATCCGAGGACTTATGAGAATTAAAAATCTCATAAATTAAGTAATGACACGACTTTTGTAAATTTCTTCATTCTTAATTATTCTGGAATAAAGCAAGAGGTGTGAGAAGGATTTTATCGATATTTTTTGAGTGCAGTGCGGTATTTTTTTGCTTCTTGATAACCACGTTTGATTGCTTCTTTTGCCTTTTCAAATTGGCTCATACCAATACCCCTCGTGTCGATGTCAATGACAATACCTTTCTTCATCTTGGCAATTTCGTAATCGATCAATCGTGACGTGATCATATCGAATGTCTGTTCAAAAACTTTTTTCATGTTGTACTGTTTGTGTGATGGTGAAATCGTAGATATGCGCATTTGTTTGTAATCTATCCTGCGCAAAACATTAACCGCAATAATCTTTTTAGCACCGAGCCTCTGTGCCACGGTGATCGGTACAGGATTGACAAAGCCGCCATCGATAAGAATCCTTCCATCATACGTATGTGGCATGAAGACAACCGGTATCGAAATTGCTGAACGGATAGCCTGGATTACATCGCCACTATCGATAATCATTTCTGTTTCATGCTCTATGTCGGTAGCAACTACTGCATATTTTTTTGGCAAGGTTTCAATTCTCTTGCCACCGAGGTACGATGATAGAAATGTTATGACATTTTCCCCTGTCACAAATCCTTTTTTTGAGAGGTGTGGTTTGAAGAGCCATTTCTTTTTCTTCTTATCTATTTTGAGAGCAATCTCTTCAAGTGTCTGTGCATCAAATCCAGCAGCATAAAATCCACCGACGAGTGCACCCATACTGGCACCGACAACAACCTCTGGCTGTATCCTTTCTTCCTCGAGGACTTTCAGCAGTCCAATATGCGCATACCCTTTTGCAGCACCACCACCGAGTACAAGCCCGAGCATTGGTTCAGTATACTTAATTTAGCGAGAAAATCAATACTACGCTTACCTTACCTATGTGGTGTGAGTTGTGCATATATAAAGGCTAGGATACGTATCCGTGTATGCAACTCTATATTGACAAACATCAATTTTTACATATAATAATAGTCTGTATTTTTAAAATGCTCATATAGCTCATCTCGCACTTTTGTGCCTGGATAGCTCAGTCGGCAGAGCACGTCCTTGGTAAGGACGAGGTCGCGGGTTCAATTCCCGCTCCAGGCTTATGAAGAGAGTGCATAAATTAATAGCTCATGTGAGTTTAATTGTGGTTTTACAAAAAGAAAATTAAGGAGGCGATTTATGGCGAAGGAAAAGTTTGAGCGGACAAAGCCGCACGTGAACATTGGGACGATTGGTCATGTTGACCACGGCAAG
>LJNI01000122.1 GCA_001303225.1 candidate division TA06 bacterium DG_78
GTCGTTTACTTCGATGATGTGACCGGCTTACGGGTAGGTGATCCGGTTATGATCTATGGACTCGAAAAGGGCAAGGTGAAATCGCTGCAAATCGATCAAGGAAAGGTCATGACGCTTCTCGCCATCGATAAGAAGATCATGATTCCAGAAGATTCTGATATATCTATTCGCTCTGTGAGCCTCATGGGTGGTGATAGATATGTGAGAATCGTTCCAGGGAAAGCAACGACAGTAGCATCAGTATATCATGGTTACAACACAAATTTCGATCTTGAATCACTCGCCATACAATTCGATAGTCTGCTTATAATGATTAAGGACATAGAGTTACCTGATTTTAATAAAATTGCTGCGGAATTCTCCCGTAAACTCGATAAGGTTACTCAACAACTTTCCGGTATGTTTGAAGGACCATCAGAAAAAATTGAAGATTTAATTGTACGACTCGACTCATTATCATTACAATTCAAGGGTGATGGAACAGTTGGCAAGTTACTGAAATCTGATGAACTCTATGAAGAAGTGAGGGAAACAAATCAAGCACTAAAAGAGCTTATCGTAGACATTAAAGAGAACCCTAAGAAGTACATAAATATAAAAGTATTTTGATGCTTATAATTTCGAAAATCCGCCTCGTGTCTCTCTCGATGTTGAGTCTTCCCTCGATACTGAGTCTCGGGACGAAGTGCGAGACGAAACGGAATGCTCGGCATGAGACAGATGCAAAATACGCTTAACGCTCCACGCATAATGCTTAAATAATCTTGACTTGTAGAAAAAAACGTAAAGCCTAAAGCGTCGGGCGTTTCAGCCGAACGAAGTGAGGAAATGAAGACTAGATTTGTCTGCCAAAATTGTGGAACATCATCGCCAAAGTGGTTGGGAAAATGTCCTACCTGTGGTGAATTTAATACAATGGTTGAAGAACTCGTTGAAAGAAAGAAATCTCGTGCGAGACCGAAATCAGTTACAGCCGTATCATTAGCAAAAATCCCGTTAATGAAAGAAGGGCGTAAATCTGTTGGTATTGATGAATTAGATCGTGTCCTTGGTGGTGGTCTCGTAAAAGGTTCACTCATCCTGCTGGGCGGTGACCCAGGCATTGGAAAATCAACACTCATGTTGCAAATATCTGATCGCATTGCACGTTCACACGGCAACACGTTCTATGTAAGTGGTGAAGAATCCGCGTATCAAGTTCGTATCCGAGCAGAACGTTTGGGTACTGATGGCATAGATATTAACTTTCTTGCCGAAACAGAATTGGAAACAATTCTTTCCTGTGCTGCCGACCTCAAACCTGCTCTTATGGTTATCGATTCAATCCAAACAATATACAAAGCACAATTATCATCGGCACCAGGCAGCGTTGCCCAAGTGAGAGAATGTGGTAGTGACCTCATGAAATTTGCTAAAGCCCACGGTATCACGACAGTCCTCATTGGTCATATAACTAAATTTGGCGTCATTGCCGGTCCAAAGACACTGGAGCATATTGTTGACACTGTTCTCTATTTTGAGGGTGAAAAAAATCAGCAGTACAGAATACTGAGAGCAATAAAGAATAGATTTGGTTCGACAAATGAGATTGGTGTTTTTGAAATGACCGAACACGGATTAAAGGAAGTTGTAAATCCTTCGAGTCTCTTTATATCTGCCACTGCAAGTGCTGGTTCTGCGGTAATTTCAATAATCGAAGGATCACGGCCACTCCTCGTTGAGGTACAGGCATTGACAAGCCCAACGTTTTTTAACTACCCCCAGCGGGTAACAACCGGTATCGATTCGAAAAGACTCTCCATGCTCCTTGCTGTCCTCGAACGGCGCGTTGGAATAAATGTTCATGGACTCGATTGTTTTGTCAATGCTGTAGGTGGCATAAAAGTTTTTGAACCATCGAGCGATTTAGGGATTATTCTTGCAATTGCATCCGCGATTAAAAATAGACCTATCGAAGAACATACCGTTATTGTCGGTGAGGTAGGATTGGCAGGAGAAGTGAGGCAGGTATACGGCATTGAATCGAGATTAAAGGAGGCAGAGAAAATGGGGTTTAAAAGGGCATTCATCCCAAGTAAAAATGCTCTACCCAACCATTGCAAGCTCGACATTATTGGCGTTGAAGAAGTTACAGAAGCAGTAAGAATCGCATTAAGTATACGCACATAGTAAATCGATACAGGAGGTTATATGTTGTTATTCAAACGAGAAGATAGGTATGTGTTAGATTCGTCGAGTATCATTGATGGAAGAATAGTGCGTTTATTTGAGAAAAAATTCTTTGAGGGTAAAATAATTATCCCTTTGTTAGTGAAAACAATTGTGAAAAAATTTGCCCAAGATACTGGTGACCGAGCAATTCAAATATTGAGAAAAAATGCAGCCATTGAATATGTAAAGAACAAAGGCAATGGCCTCGTTGAAGGAATTTGTGTGTTGCAAGTTGCTGACCAAAAAAAGGCAAAGGTCGTTACCGCATCAGATGAAGTGTGCCGACTCTCGAAATTCTATCCTCGGGTGAGAATTATTGACATCCGGGACCTCCATCGGATGCTCATGCCCATTTTTACACCTGACAAACTCATCGAGGTGCGTATATTGAAGCGTGGCCTGCACCCTCACGAAGGAATAGGTTATATCGAAGGTGTAAAAATTATTGTAGAGCATGGAGCGAAATTTATCAATAAGACAGTCACCGCACGCGTCACGACGATGCTCTTAACAAAAACTGGAAACTTAGTGTTCTGCACGCTCGATCACAAAAATAACGATACATCAAGTCATGAAAAGAAATAAACAGCCCAGTAGATATCTCGATTCATTACTCGAAAGACTCACGCTAGCAAACGGCGTGGGCTATGCTGGTAATGTTAAGGATGTAGTCTTTAGAGAACTGCGTAAATTTCGGTTGAAATCAAAAATTGAGCGCGATGGCAGTGTCCACGCGGTCCTCGGTGGTGCAGGAAAAATGAGTGTCATGCTTGCTTGCCACATTGATGAGATAGGATTCATGGTCAGTTCTATAGATGACCAGGGTCGTATCTATTTTAGTGAAATTGGTGGTGCTGACGTACGAATACTACCTGGGCAAGAAGTCACCATTTTAGCAAAGGACCCAGTAAAGGGATATATCGGTGCTAAACCACCCCATCTCGTTACAAAGAAAGAAGCTCATAAAGTCTTGTCAATCGAAAAATTATTTATCGATGTAGGAATAGCACCTGCTACATTAAAAAAGATTGTCAAAATTGGTGATTGTATTTCGTTTACTGGAAGATACAAAAAATTGCAAGGAAATTTAAGGACAGCAAAATCGCTCGATAATCGAGCGAGTGTCGCCTGCGCTATTCTAGCATTAAAAAAATTGTCACGGCTGAAGCATTCTGCCACTGTTCACTTTATTGCAACAAGCCAAGAGGAGTATACGGGTCTTGGCGCAACAATCCATTCGTATAAGCTGCCAATCAACTGTGCCATCGTTGTCGATGTGACGTTCGCCGAGCATCCAGATTTGAAAGATTATGAATATTTGCCACTCGATAAGGGTCCGGCAATTGGCCGTGGTGCGACAATTCCTGAAAAACTATTCCAATTGCTCGTCAAAATTGCAAAGCGAACGAAGATTGCCTATCAAGTCGAAGCACTCCCGACCTATACCGGAACTGATGCAGATGCGATTGCATTTAATCGAGAAGGTATCCCAACCTGTGTTATTAGTATTCCGCTACGGTACATGCATACACCAGTAGAAGTCGTGTCACTCAAAGATATTGAGAAGGCTGCCCAATTAGTTGTCAATTTTGTGAAAGAACTATAACGTAAATTCGAAACCTTCTTTCTCTAAGGACAGTAGCGATACTGTCCTTTTTTTTGTGGTATTGGATTTTCAATCCTATACCTCGATTACGGTGATAACAGATAGATTACAGTGATAGTCAAAGACCAAAAATCCTCTGAGCAATGTTCAGAAGCCTCTCAGAGCTCGCTTGACTTTACGTCAATCTTTTATACAATAGCTTATGTCACGGATAAAGATTCTACCACCACATGTACGCGATAAAATTGCAGCCGGCGAAGTGATCGTTAGACCAGCGTCTGTTGTGAAAGAGTTAATTGAAAATTCGCTCGATGCACAGGCACAGAGAATCGAAATAGAAATCGAGGATGGTGGTAAACGAAAATGTCTTATTAATGATGATGGTGTCGGCATGAATAGAGAAGATGCACTCCTGGCACTCGAACGATACGGTACGAGTAAAATCGAGTCAGTCGATGATATCGAACACATCATAACCTACGGTTTCCGTGGTGAGGCACTTGCCAGTATTACACAGATAGCGCAATTTGAACTGGAAACTTCAGATGGTTCTCAGGGTACAAAAATTGAAGGTACAGCAGGCACAATAAATGGAGTTAATGACTCCCAGAGACCTCGTGGTACGAAGATTAAAATTTCCAATATCTTTTTCAATTTACCAGCGCGGAGAAAATTTTTAAAGTCTGCAGAATGGGAACGCCGTCTCATTGTTGAACTCATAAAGACCTACGCAATGATCACACCTCATGTTACGTTCATACTTAATGATTCTGAACGGAGTATTGTAAATTTGTTCGCCGTTGATTCAATGGAAAATAGGCTCAAAATGGTACTGCCAAAAAATATTGCTGATGCTTTGACATATGTTGAAAGGAATATGGGTTCAGTACAAATATCTGGTTTTTTCTCTCGCCCTGATTTTTTTGAACGACACCATTTTAATTATATCTATGTGAATTCTCGGCCTGTGAAGTACCCACGAATATATCGAACAATCATTGGAGCATATCAAAATCCCAAAAACATGCCAGCATTTCTTGTCAATATACAGGTAGATCCTACATGTGTTGACGTCAATATTCATCCAACAAAGAGTGAGGTAAAGTTCAAGGATGAACGGTATATACTCGACCTCCTCACGCAGATTATAAAAAAAGAGGTGTT
Organism: candidate division TA06 bacterium DG_78; assembly: GCA_001303225.1. GTDB lineage: Bacteria > Hydrothermota > Tepidihabitantia > SM23-42 > SM23-42 > DG-78. The sequence goes on from LJNI01000122.1 coordinate 4,982, forward strand.
CAGAACAACTGCAACGGTTTACTACGAAACAAAACAGAATGATTTGTCAACTCAACAAAAGCGTCCTGGCGCCACGTACCCTCCTGGTTCGTTTGTGCAGGAACATATTGTACCCTATACGCAAGAAGAAACAAAGATGGATACAGGGGAATTCTGGCAGTTACACAATACCTATATTTTGGCACAGACAAAATCAGGATTGATCATCGTTGACCAACATGTCGCACACGAGCGTATTATATATGAGTCGATAATGAAGGGTAAACAAGATGGCCAGCGACTCCTCTTTCCCATCACCCTCGAACTCACACCAGAAGAGTATCGAGCATATAAAAATACCAAACCGATACTGAAGCAATTCGGTGTGGAATTTAAGGAATTTTCCGCGCGCACAATCGTCATTGACAGTCTTCCTACATATACCCAGGTGAATCGCGAAGAAATTGTGGGACTGTTCAATGAAATTAATGGTTTGGGTAATTTAATGAAACAAAAGAGTGAACTTGCTAAAGTTCTCGCTTGCCGAAGCGCAATTAAGGCAGGACAGAAACTTTCACCAGGAGAAATGCAAGACCTCATAGATAAATTATTTGCCTGTGAGAACCCATATACCTGTCCACATGGCAGACCAATCATTCTTAAATTCTCCCTCGAAGACCTCGGTGTAAGGTTTGGCAGAGAGTAATCACTGTTGTTCGTAGCTCCATATACCGGCATTTTCTGTCGGTATTTTTATTTTTTATAATTTCTTTATGGATTGTTGACAAAAGATAGTAAGGTACATATAATTTTCTAGGAAATATTTATGTCGCGAATGATAATTGACAACCGCTATAAAGTTTTAAGGAAAATTGGTTCTGGTGCGACGAGTAATGTGTATAAAGCCAGAGATTTAAAAAATAACACTATCATAGCCTTAAAAATACTATCAAAGACAAAGACCTCATCTGATGTCGTGCAACATTTCAGGAGAGAGTTCAGGCTGTTGGCTGATCTGCGCCATCCAAACCTCTGTTCAGTCTACGATTTTGGAATACTCAAGGACGGCAGAAGTTATTTTACTATGGATTACATTGAAGGCGATGATATTTTCACGGCAACAAGGGGATTAACATATGAAAAACTGTATCCCTTAATTGTTCAACTATGTCGAGTCTTAGAATATATCCACTCAAAGGGACTCATCCATTATGATATTAAACCGAGTAATGTTTTGATAGCAAAGGGAAAAGAGCAAGGAGCAGAGAGTAAAAAACCCTCTGCGCAGCGCCCTATGCTCCATGCGAAGTTATTGGACTTCGGTCTTACTGGCGAGCAGAAGACAAAAGATGGAACACTCATGAGAGGAACATTTCCCTATATTGCACCTGAAGTGATAAAGGGTCTGACAGTTGATCCGAGAGCTGATCTTTATTCCTTAGGAGTTCTGTTATATAAAATTTGTACAAGGAAATCATTCAAAACCGGCACAGAAACGAGTTTTGCAACCTTTCTTCAGCAACAACGAGAATGCGTGGCTGAGCCACCATCAAAATTTGTTAGTCGTATGCCAAAACGGTTAGAGCAATTGATCATACGATTGCTCAGTGCTGAACCTGCAGTGCGATTCAGCCGTGCAAATGAGGTGATAGAAAAGATAAACAAATTTAGTCGTAAGCAGTTCGACCTTGAGACTGAGAAGACTATCGAAGGTTATCTCCTGAGCAGTCAGTTTGTAGGTCGAGAAAAGGAAATGGGAAAATTACAGTCACTCTATGAACAGATGCAACACGGCAACGGTAAGGTTGTCTTGATAACTGGCGAGGCAGGTATTGGCAAGAGCAGACTATTAAAGGAGTTTAAAACCATTACTCAGATGAAACGAAGTCACACGTTTATTGGTTATGTTCACAAGGATAAAACTGGACCATTAGAGCCATTTCATGATATTTTTTGTGAACTCATTGACTATATTAAGAAAAGAGCTAATCTGTTTCAATCAAGGAAACACAAGCTTTCACTTGCTGTGTTATTTAAGATGTTT
>LJNI01000014.1 GCA_001303225.1 candidate division TA06 bacterium DG_78
CCTGGTGAAGAACCACGTATTCGTGAATTCTTTCCAGAAACATTTATCTTTGAGCCTGCATTAATCACAGATCACAAAGGTGAAGCGTGGCTTTCAGTAACTATGCCTGATGCGATTACAACCTGGCGAGTAACGGCATTTGCATCCTCACGAAAAGGCGAACTCGGTTCAACACTCTCACAGATTCGTGTATTCCAGGATTTCTTTGTCGACATTGATCTGCCAATTGCCTTAACTGAGGGTGATGAGATTTCCATACCGATTGCGATTTATAACTACTTGCCACGAGATCAAGAAATTAAGATTGTGTTGCAAGAGGAAGAGTGGTTTGATATTTTAGAAATGGCGGAAGTTACAAAAACATTAACAAAGGACGAAGTTTCAGTTGTTTATTTCCCGATAAAGGTAACGAAGATTGGGTACTATTCGATGCTCGTCAAGGCGTACGGTGAGGTGAAATCGGATGCGATAAAGAGAATGATTGCGGTTTTACCGAATGGTAGACGGTTCGAGAACATAATTTCTGACCGACTCGAAGGTACGATTACACAGCATGTACATTTTCCTGATAATGCAATTGGCGGTGCGAATACAGTTATTCTAAAAATCTTTCCTGGTATCTACTCGCAAATTGTTGAAGGATTAGATAATCTCTTCCGTGTTCCCTTTGGTTGTTTTGAACAGACAACATCAGTTACCTACCCTAATATTTTGCTCTTAGATTATTTGAGACAGACCGAACAGATTAAACCTGAAACTGAAATGACGGCAGAGGAATATATCAGTCTCGGTTATCAACGACTCCTCTCATTCGAAGTCCAAGGTGGAGGATTTTCCTGGTTTGGTGATGCCCCAGCTAATAAAGTTCTTACTGCATACGGATTAATGCAATTCAATGATATGGCAAAGGTGTATGAGATTGATGAACGTATTATTGAACGGACTACACAGTGGTTGAAAAGTCAGCAGAATAAAGATGGTTCATGGTCACCGGATGCCCAGTATTTACACGCCGAATCCTGGACCAAAATTCAGAAGAGTGAAATTCTTCCGACTGCGTACATATGCTGGGCATTAGGAGATATTGGAGAGAGAGGAACTGCAGTATCACAAGGTCTCTCATTCTTGAGGGCGAATATAAACGCAGTCGATGATGCCTATATTATGGCACTCGTTGCCAATGCGTTTGTCGCAATTGAACCGAAGAGTGAAACAACACTAGAAGTTCTCAAGAAACTGGTTAGTATGGCAGAGGAAAAAGATGATGCCATATACTGGAAGTCAGATATTGCATCAGTTACATTCTCTCGGGGTGCAGGCGCCGATGTTGAGGCAACTGGGCTTGCTGCCTACGCTCTGATAAAATCTGGGAAATATAGTGATGTTGTGAATAAGGTCCTCACGTACTTAATTCGTGCGAAACAACCCTCTGGGTTATGGTATACAACACAGGGAACTATTATTGCGCTCCGCTCACTTGTTGCATCGTTAGGTGGCGAAGCAGAGGATGTTGATGCCCACATTGCAGTTACCATGAATGGCAAAAAGGTTACCTCTCTGAACATCACGAAAGCGAATGCTGATATTATGCACCAGATTGACCTGACTGAGTATCTTGGTAAAGAGAACACTGTCGAACTAACTGTTAACGGTGAGGGTAATTTCACCTATGAAATCATGAGTGCCTATTATATACCGTGGAAAGACCTCCCGCGTCCAGTACAGCCGCCATTTACCATTAATGTTGACTATGACCGCACGAAACTTACTGTTAATGATATTGTGAAAGTCGATGTTTCGATAGGGCTCAACAGATCAGGAACTGCTCAGATGGTGATGATTGATTTGGGTATTCCTCCTGGTTTCGAAGTGCAGACGCCAACGTTAGATGAACTCGTTGGCAAGAAGATTCAGAAATACACGGTCACACCACGACAGTTGATTATTTACCTCGATGAAGTTTCTTCAACAAAACCAGTGACTTTAACCTACAGCATAAAGGCGAAGTACCCAATAAAAGCACAGATTCGTTCTTCACGCGTATATGAGTACTACAATACATCAGATGAAGGAGTTGAACAACCGATTGAAATGAGTGTTACACTATAGAGTGGTGGTTAATACTCCAAGAGGCTGAACCTCACGAGGCTCAGCCTCTTTTTTATTACTTTTCTTCTGTTATTTTTGCTCTTTCAAATGTATAGTTCGGATCGGAAATGGAATTTCTATTCCTTCTTCTTTATATCGCTTATGGAGTGCTTTGATAAATTCATGCCTGACAAGATATTTACTGAAAAATTCCTTTACGCGTAATATGACAGTAAAGTTGATACTGAAGTCATCAAATGCACGGTACCGGATGAATGGTTCAAACTCAGATTGAGCACCCTGAACTTCTTTCATTACGTTCTTTGCTACCTCAATAGTAACCTTTTCTACTCTTTCTAAATCACTGTCGTAGCTTACACCAACCTGCACGAGTACTGCCATTTCCGTCTGGGGTCGATTGTAATTCGTCACTATAGTATCCGCGAGCTTTGAGTTTGGCACAACAATTAAGTTGTTATGGATAGCCTTTATTGTTGTATTCCGCCATGAGATATCGGTGACATACCCTTTTTCACCTGAGTCGAGTTCTACATAGTCACCAACCTCGACTTGCCGAGATATAATGATTTGTAGTCCAGCAAATAGATTGGATAAGGTGGGTTGTAAGGCAAGTGCGACGGCGAGTCCACCAACACCGAGGGCAGTAATCAACGGCGTTATCGAGATGCCGAGAGATTGTAAGATGATGAGTATACCGAGTATAAATATCACGCCCCGTATTAAATTATTAATGAGTGAAAAGGAGGGTAAAGCTCGGTCAGTTTTTTTACTATGGAGTTGAAAAAAACCAGCTGCGAGTCTAGCGAGCACAATTGTTGCGGAGAATATTATAATTATTAAGAGTATCTTTTGAAATACGTTGGTTAATGTCACATTAAATGGAAGATTGAATACTACACCATATATACCACCAATGCAGAGCCAGAGAATTATTATTCCATGAAGCGCTGAGATAATTATTTCATCGCCTTGCCATTTTGTACGTACTGCAAGTTTTTTTAATCTCGTGATAATAATTTTTTCGATAAGTACTCCAACAAAAAATCCACCAATGATAAAGGATAATGATATAATGAGATGTTGTAGTGTTAATTGTTCTGTAAACATTTCACACTCCTTTACTCTTTAAAATTGTCTCATAATAATAGGATAAAATATTGTATGCATTCTCATAGTTATGTCAATATGACGTCGGTGAATATTATTGTTTGACACGTTACATTATTTCACTATAATCACGTAACACTATCAGAGGAGGTAGTATGCAAGAAGCAGTTTTCGATAGGATAGCACGATTCTATGACTATGAGCAAGGTAGTTTTACAAAAGACATACCATTGTACACGGGTTACGCAAAGAAATGCAAAGGAGAGGTTTTAGAATTAGGCTGTGGCACAGGCAGGATTTTGATCCCCATTGCAAAAGAAAATATACGGGTTACCGGATTAGATATATCAAATGAGATGTTAAAGCTTGCCAGAGAGAAAGTAGATAAATTAGATAGTGAGTTAAAAATTCATGTTCAACTGATACAGGGAGACATGGCAAAATTTAGTATGAATAAGAAATTTCCATTTATTTTCATTGCTTTTCGCTCTTTTCAGTCTCTTATGACAAAAAAAGAGCAAGGGGATTGTCTTGAGTGTGTATATAGACACTTGAAAGATAATGGTATTTTTATTCTCGACCTTTTTGCTCCGAGGCACGATCTTCTTGCTCAAGTGAATAGGAGTGTGTATCTTGGCGAATTTTACGATAGAGAAAATGATGTATATATCACACGGCGAGCCGAAGATGAATATAACTTAGCCTCACAAACCTTAAAAGAAGACAGATTTTATGAATGGACTGATAAACAAGGCATGTTTCATCAACAACGGTGGTCATTTGAACTCTCGTACCTCTTCAGATACGAAGCAGAAATGTTATTAGAAAAACATGGTCTCCTTATTGAACACGTTTTTGGTGATTTTGACAAATCACCGTATAATTATTATTCAGGTGAGCAGATATTTGTAGCGAGGAAGGTTTAAAAATATGAGAAGCTGGATGTGGTCGGCATTCGTATTTATTGTAACACTTATCATCGTAATTATATTTTCGTATTGGAATTTCAATAAATTTAAATTCCAATAGCACCTTATTCCGTTGGATAAGGTGCTGGACTCAGATAAGCATTTGAGCCCAATACGACCCCGCACCTTTGCAAAAGGTGCTGTCCCGAAGGGAAGATAGCACGAGCGAAGCGAGTGCTTATCTGGAATATTCCGTTCTGGATATTTTTGCTCGTGGTTGTTCCATTACTCATCATTACGTTTACCTATGGTTCATTTAATTACAGTTTCAGGAGGTCACTAAAAATCGAACCTATACCACAGAGAGGATATACTTTACGCATAAGAGATTTAGACCTTGAAATAAAAAAAGTGGAGAGTATTGGATTTGAACAAATCGACGCATTTTATTTGAAGATGATACCACATTCAGTCACCTATGTCTTAAAACACAGAGAAGCCTCCGTATATCTATGCCTCTATCATTTTGGAACTAAAAAAACATGTGATTTTTTCACAAGATATGAAAATGATTACACGCTCACAACATGCGACAATATTGATGGTGGAATGACACCGAGACCAGGAAAGAGTTTATTACAGATAGCAACTAATGTATCTTACGAGCAGCTGTTCGAAATTCATAAGAAAACGCACAATTTTTTAATAGATAAAGGTCTAAAACTAGATGAACTACCACAAGAGGAATTCCGACACTATTTTTTAAAAAACATCTATGACTATGCTCAGTATGTGCGTACATATTCGTTTGGTCCTATTCGCTTGATATTCTGGACAGTGAGCAAAAGGGGTCGTGTGCACTGTAAAGAAATAGAGACACACTATAATACTGGTTTAATTAAATTGTAGCGAATATCATGGTATCACAAATTCCCAAGCACAGTAATAGTATTTAGGATGGGGGTCTGGCGGGCACGCAATGCATCTTGTTTGAATACGAGGGTCGATCGTTTTTGCAAAATACTCATATTCAACAAAACCGACAGGCTTACATGGAAAATCAGGTAGGTTCTTTCGTTTCCTCGCTGCTTGAACACGACAATCTACCATTCTGAAGATACATCTCTGTTCCGAAACCTCGGTAACTTCTTGTTTGTTGATATACGCATAGAGGCGGAAGTTTAATGCCTGAATTAAAGCAGGAATGCCGCCGCCGGATTTCATATTCAATCGTTTCATGATTCTCTGTGCTTCTATTTGGGTAAATTCCTTCCAGGCTTTACCATCAAGTTCAATCGCGGCGTTTATTCCGAACTTCTTCTCAACTGCTTGGAACCATAAGCCATCATGACAAAGCCAGTTCTTCGCTGCATCAGTCAATAATTTTACGAGTTCTTCTTTGTTCAAATTTTGAAGGGTTACAATTTTATGTTGCATTACATCACCTCGTAATATTTTTGTGCTTTGTGTTGAGTCAATTTTATTTTTTGCTTAGTTTTTAATCTCTCGAGATACTTCAACAATTCATTTTTATGTAAACCGGTAACATGAGAGATATCATCGAGAGTAACTGGCCTTCTTTTTATTAAATTTAAAATATCATTTTCTTTAGTATGGGAATACGATATTTGTTTTTTCCCTTTGAATCCTGCTATGATTTCGCACGTATCACCAAAAGATTGCTTGATTTTTTGTAACTGTTTATATGACAGAGGAGCGGCATATTTTTCGCTCGGTGGTCTCACAACGGTATTGAGATGAATTTTATCAGGAGCAATTTTCTCAGTAGCTTCCTTGATTTTTCTAATTTCTGATTCAGAATCATTAATACCTTTCACAAGCATAATCTCAAGCCAGATTTTCCCTTGATACCGTCTTCGAAAATCGACCATGCCTTGAATGATTGTACCTATAGATAATAAAGGATGGTTTCTATTTATTTTGATAAATATTTTTTCGCTTACAGCGCATAGGGTTGGAAGAATAACATCTGCAGACAGTAGGTCACTCTGTACATCTGAGCGAAAGAGTAGAGAGCCATTCGTGAGAACCGCCAATGGTATGGCTGTGATCCCTTTCAATTGTTTTATCATGTAGCCTATCTTTGAATGCAGCGTAGGCTCACCCGAACCGCTGAATGTCAGGTAATCGGTGCGACCACCCGTGTTAAGTGCAATTTTAACTTCTTTGAGTATTTTTTCTGTCGGCGCGTATTCTTTCCGCTCGAGTGTTTTCTTTGTCGTTTTACCAAGCTGACAATAAATACAGTCATAACTGCAATATTTGAAAGGAACGAGGTCAACACCGAGTGAAAACCCAAGTCTCCTCGATGGAACTGGTCCGTAAACATATTTACTGCCCATATTTATTTGTAATAAGAATAGTACTTTTCCTTTTTAATCTGAGATTACGTGCTACAACTGGACATTTCAGCTGCAAGAGAAAGAAGATTGGTCTATTCGTGTCTGAAAGTGTTTCATAATTACCTTGTCCTTTACTAATGACCATGTCAGCAGACCAGAAGATTTTTTTGAACTGGGTCGTGCATAGTTTTAATATTGTCCCTGGTGCATCACACCCTGAAGAAATGACTTCAGCGATGTTATCTATGCCGGCGTGCCGGGCGTCGTCGATGGTTGCATCGTTTATTATTGGTTTATTTCTGACTGCGTAGATTACTGGTTTGTTTAGTTGCTCAATCAATAATTTATCGAGTACTGTTTCTCCGGCATTATCTGCTATATAGAGAATGTGTTTTGCCTTTTTGAGCGTTTTCTTGAACTCATTATACTCACTAATTTCAAAATCTTGGTGAAAGAAGGTTCTGATTATTTTATTGAAATCAAAATTATGATCGGCACCCAAGTCAATAGCATTTGCTAAAGCCGCAAAGGTGAGTGCAGTATAGAGGGAATCTTTTGATGAAATGATCTTGTCTTGCAATTGAGGGTACAGAGCTAAGAGATTTTCTGTACACCTTTCTTTTATTTCTCTATATGGATCACTATTTTTACTGATTCGATATATTGTTTTATAGATTACCATACCAATCTCAGGAGGAGATGTGTGTAGTGATATTTTTAAGAGGTGTAATGCAACAGCATTTATGACCCTTAAAATATCTTTATCTTTAAGATGTGCGATTCTTGCCGCTCGAATGGCTTGTTTAAAAAAACAGGGAATGCAACCTATGTATGTTTTCGTTTTATTTTATTCCTTTCATCGAGAATGACGACATGTGGCCTAAATTTTTTTGCTTCTTCAGTATTGAGGATCGTGTACGAGAGTATACACAATTTGTCACCTATTTTCCCCTTTTGAGAAGCAGGACCATAGAGAACAAATTTGCCTGAACCAGCACGCTCTTCAATTGTGTATGTTTCTAACCGTTCACCATTATCATAATTTAAGACCTGTACCTTCTCGCCAGGAATTAAATGTGCTGCCTTCATAACAGCACCATCGATACCCATACTTCCTCTATAGAATAACTGGGTGTGAGTGACTGTCGCCTTAGTGATTTTTGACTTCAATACTTCGATTAACCCCCTTTTCTGTTGTTTTTTCATTAATCCATCTATAATTATCATCCTATGACTTCGAAAGGGTATCGTTGGTAATTTATTGATAGGGAAGAACTTAACAGCCTGCGTATCCGAACCATGTTTGAGCTTACCACCGATAGATTCAATGCTATAAGCAATTAATAATACTGTGCCATAGGTGACAGTTGATTCAGTATACACACCAATTAAATCCCTGATAACTCCCTTTATGTGCGTTTCTTCCTGTAATTCTCTCAAAACTGCTTCTGAAGGTAATTCATCTTCTTCAATAAAGCCTGAAGGAAGTGCCCACGTCCCTTTACGTGGAGAAACATTCCTCTTGATTAATAAAATCTTATCATTATTGCACACGAAGGCTACGACACTCGATAAGGGATTAGCATAGTGAACCCAACCACATTTTCGACAGGAGAGTCGAGTCCTACTATCTTGTTTTTTCATATATAAATTACTTTTACAAAATGGGCAAAACTTATAACTTTTCATTCACTTTCCTCAACTCTTCATTTAATTTGTCAATCAAAGTGTCAACATTGACATGATGTTTTTCGGCAAGATCAGCAATAGTTCCCCAGTATGATTGTCCGCAGACCAAACAGGGCAGTCCAAGTTCGATAAATACCTTGGTGAGCCCAGGGTATTCAGTTAAAACGGCCTCAACATGCATATCTTTAGATATTTTCTCCATATTCAAGTATAGTCAAACAGAGCTAAAAATCAACCCTCTATATGTGAATTATACTCATTATCTTTTCAAATGTTGACTTCTCTTTTGTATTAGATATACTGTACTGGAATGCGATTTGTACGTCCAAAAAGTTTAAGTTATCAGGAGACCATCAGGTTTCATGGCCACGATGGTCCATTTCTTGCTCTCGGTTATAAATTAGGAAGGTTCGTAGTAAAAACATTCAGGCCTAAGGGCATCATGGACTTCAAAATCACTGTAAGAACAAGGGCTAAAAAACCATTCACCTGCTTGATCGATGGTTTACAATGTATAACCTTTGCGACAACAGGTAAGGCTAATATGTTGATTAAAAAGTGTCGGAGTAAGGATATTATTGTTTTTGTAGAAAATAATAAAAGAAAATATAGATATAAAATCACGCAGAAAGCAATGAATATTTGCTTGAACGCAGACGATTTGCACAAAGCAGCACAGAAAATTTTTAGAACTCCAGCAAAAGACTTGTGGAATATACTATAGCCACACCGTTATTCAGTAAAGTAGATTTCATTAAAAATGTAATTAATTGTTTACAATCGATATCTCAATTATGGTTTCCCGTTGGAAATTATTCACATATCGACTTGATGCGATGATAGATACCCGTCCCAAAGTATTACTAACAAAAATGCTGCCCCAAGCAGGTATTGATTCTCTGAAAAAGCGTGTTGAGCTGGAAATTTACCACGATGAAAAACTAATATCAAAAAAGGAAATAATAGAAAGAATGCAAGATAAAAATGGGTTGATCTGTTTACTCGGTGACCCTATCGATGCCGAAGTCATTTCTGCAGGTAAGAAATTAAAAATCATAGCCAATTATGCAGTAGGGTACAATAACATCGATATCAAAGAAGCAACAAGGAGAAAAATCGCAGTGACCAACACCCCAGGTGTTTTGACAGAAACCACTGCGGATTTAACCTTTTCCTTAATACTGAGTGTCGCACGGAAAATTGTAGAGGCTGATACATTTGTGAGAGAAGGTAAATTCATCGGGTGGGAACCGATGCTCTTTTTAGGCAGTGATGTGCACCACAAGACACTAGGGATTATAGGATTAGGAAGGATTGGTAGGGCAGTGGCAAACCGCGCCCGAGGATTTGGTATGAGGATCATCTATTTTGAACCTGAAAGGTTACCCGAAGAAGTTGAACGTGAATGTGGTGCAGAATACCAGGGTCTAGATAATGTACTCAAGGAGTCAGACATTATTACCGTCCATGTACCTCTGACAGAATCTACGCACCATTTAATCGCTCAAAAGGAATTTTCATTGATGAAAAAAGGCGCATATGTAATCAACGTATCTCGAGGACCTGTGGTTGATGAAAAGGCACTAGTTGAAGCGTTGAGGGACAAGAAAATTGCTGGTTGTGCCTTAGACGTTTTTGAACGAGAACCGAAAATTGAACAGGAACTTTTGGATTTGCCGAATACCGTACTCGTGCCACATATCGGCTCTGCTTCAGTTGAAACGAGAACGCGCATGGCGGTTATGGTGGCTGAAAATATTATAGCAGTTTTGATTCATGGATGTAAGCCACCAAATCTTGTCAATCCAGAAATATATCAGTGAAGATACTCGTTGCACCGAATAGTTTTAAGGAATCTTTAAATTCTATCGCAGTTGCACATCATATAGGCAGGGGACTCAAGAGGGTATCAAAAAAATTTCAAATCACAGAACTTCCCCTAGCAGACGGTGGTACTGGAACGTCTTTCATAGTTACCCGAGCACTTAAGGGCACCTTTGTAAAATACTCAGTTTCTGGACCATTAGGCAAAAAGGTTAGTGCAACCTATGGTATCATTCCACAGCAAAACATAGCTGTTATTGAGCTTGCAGAAGCGGCTGGGTTGAGATTAGTACCAGAAAAAAAACGAAATCCGCTCGTGACATCGACACGGGGTGTTGGCGAATTAATGCTCGACGCAATTAAAAGGGGGTATAAGAAGATTATCCTCGCAATCGGCGATAGTGCGACAATCGATTGTGGCATCAGTGCTCTATCTGTATTCGGAATAAAATTCCTCAATAGGGCTGGTGCAGAGATCGAACTCAATTGTCAAGGATTGCTTAATTTGGATAAAATAGATACGTCTGGTGTGATAAGTGAATTAGCTGATACAAGAATTACCATAGCTTCCGATGTCAAAAATATTTTGACAGGACGATATGGTGCGCTCGTCTATGCGAAGCAAAAGGGCGCAAAACGCAAAACCTTGCCGATTATTCACCAGGCTCTCAAGAATTTTAAAAATGTTGTCGCCAGGCAGTATGGATTCAACCTCGATAAAATAGCAGGTGCAGGTGCAGCTGGAGGTGTTGGTGGTGCATTTGTAGCAATAGTGCGCGCGGAAATTATATCAGGATTTGGATTGGTAAAGGAAGTAGTATATCTTGAAGACGCAATAAAGAATAGCGATTTAGTTATCACTGGCGAGGGTAGGATTGATAGAGAGAGCTTTTATGGTAAGACTTTGAAGAAGGTAATCGACTTGGCATATATACACAAAAAACCGGTGCTACTCATTGCTGGAAGTATTGCGCGTGATGCGAGAGTTCTCAAAAAATACCGTGTTATCGAACAATACAGCCTGCTGAAATTATGCAAATCACTGAAAAAATCTATGAAAAACACGCCGCAGTTGTTGGAAGGTTTGGCATGTTCAATTGGTGAAAAATTGAAGAGATAACATTTTTATTACGACTGACCGTTACTTGACATAATAGAATTATTAAATAAAATTAATGTGTGTACCCCTCTTTTTATTTTAAAAGTAACTTTCATCTTGTTACTCTGCTGGGACTGAAAGCAAAAGACCCTGTCGAATTATTGGAGAAGATAAAAAAGGTCCCTCGTGCTTCAATATATTACCATACGCATAGGTTTTTACAACAACATCACTATTTATCTCCTGAACCACCAAATGATTTTGCTTACTGGTTGATAAACGTTCTGAATCTCAAGGATTTAGGTGAATTGTTTGCTGGTGTAGATACAGTAAGTTTTAGAAATATGGAGTCATTAAGAGCAGAATTTATCAAAATTTTGGAAACTTATCTTTCAAGGAGTGGAAGAATTGCAGAATGTGCTGAATATCATGAATTTCACTTTATAAGTTGTCTGACATTTATTTTACCAACACCTTATGTTGCTCATAGCGTGAAGGAATTCAGAGGAATTCTCTCTAAGATTAGTATAAATTCTTTATATTTTCATATGTTTGAAGCACGGATGAGACTCGAACGAGACGAAAATGATTTTTCAGCTTGGTTTAAAAGTATTGGTAAAAATGATCTCGCACGCACAATTTCAAAATTAGATCCTTATACTATTACACTGGAAGGGTTGAGAAAAAAAATTATTGAGACAGTATCTAAATATGACTAAAATTAAAAAATATGTGCCGATTGTTGGGCAGGGTGTAATCGATGAATTATACTTCTTAGCAGAGAAATTTGGGGGGAAAACAGTACAGAATATCAATTCGACAGCAGTCGGCGGTGGAGTAGCTGAAATTCTTACACGAATGATTCCTCTTATGCGACAACTCGGTGTTGAGGTATTGTGGGATGTTATCAAGGGTAATGAAAAATTCTTTAGTATTACAAAAAAATTCCACAATGCTTTGCATGGTATTAACGTGACAATCACAGACGACGATTTTAAATATTTCGTATCTGTCAACCATGAAAATGCCAAGGAAATAAACTTCTCCGGTGATGTTTTGTTCATCCATGACCCGCAACCCATTGCACTCGTCGATATGAAACATGAACATGGTAAGCAGTGGGCTTGGCGTTGTCACATAGATTTTACACAGCCTCAAGCAGATGTCATGAATTTTTTACAGTCGTACATTGAAAAATACGATAGTGCAGTATTTTCCGCACCCGCTTTTTCAAGGAATTTGAGCATTCCTCAAGTTTTGATTTCACCATCGATTGACCCCTTGAGCGATAAAAATAAGGAACTGCGAATGGATAAAATTGACCGTGTACTGGAGCGCTTCGGTATTGATAAAGAACGACCTATTGTCACGCAGATTTCTCGTTTTGACTATTTGAAAGATCCTCTCGGTGTTATTGAAGTTTATAAAAGAGTGAAACAGTACGTTGACTGTCAGCTTGTGCTTGCTGGTGGTGGTGCAACTGATGACCCTGAGGGATTGGAAGTATTGGAAAAAGTAAGAACAGCAGCAGCGGGTGATTCTGATGTACATATTATTTTTCTACCTCCTGCAAGTGACATCATAATAAATGCACTTCAGCGAGCATCGACAGTAATTCTCCAAAAATCGTTGAAAGAAGGTTTTGGCTTGACTGTTGCTGAAGCATTATGGAAGGCAAAACCGGTTATTGCATCAGCAGTTGGTGGTATCCCCCTACAGATTGCCCACAAATATTCAGGAATTTTAACATACTCTATTGATGGAACGGCCTATTACTTAAAACAATTGCTTAACGACCAGACATACGCAAATAAACTCGGGATAAATGGAAAAGAGCATATAAAGCATAATTTTCTCATCACGAGGCATATTCGAGACTACCTTTTGCTTTTTCTCTCCCTGTACCATAGAGGAGACATTATCCATCTGTAAAAATATAACCGATGATATATAAAATCTATAGTTTAGGGAATTGCGTTAATCAAGAGAATGAGCACATTTATACCGCAGTAAATGATGTATTTTTGAAATAATCACTTATGTATGTTACATAACCTTGTTCAATCCTGAATAGTGTTACACCTTCATTTTGATATGGATCGCCGTTTACATCGGTTCCTGAATTTGTCCATGATACAGCTAATCTGTTTTCTTCCACAATGATATCTTTAATACGAAATGTTAAATCAGGATATTTACGAAATATCGCTTTGAAGAGTTGGATCACTTTGTGGGGACCACTCAAGGATTTTGTACCAGGAAAATAGAAGATAACAGCAGGAGAGAGAAAGGCGGTCAAATTTTCCAGTTCTTTTTTGTTGAGTAAGCGAAAAAATTCTTTAACGAGGTCCTTGAATTCAATAGAGTTCATAATTGATGCTTTCTGTACACGTGATTATTGCATAGTGTTTTGGGAATGGGCCCGGGTTGATTATTAAAGTGCTGCCAATCTTATCAACACCTCGTGCTTCATGGATGTGACCACAAATTACTAGATTCGGCTGAGATTTTTCAATATATGTACGTAACGCCTTGCTTCCGACATGGAGGCCAAGAAATATTTTATCCACCTCGGTCTTAATAGGAGGTGTATGACTGATGAGAACATGCAAGTGTGCCTCAGGTTTTTTTTTGTACTTCCCTAACAATCTCTCTATCTCCCTCTCTGTATATTCTTGGGGTGTATAGAGCGGAGTTTTATTACTCCCATTGAGTCCACAAAACATAATTTTATTAATTATCTTACACGTTCCATGGATATTTACTCCATGTGAATTGAGTGCAACGTTGACACCATCGTGGTCACAATTGCCAGAAACAGCGACGATACTATTATTTACATTCTTAATGCTCTGGATTACTGCATTTGCTTCTTTTTCGCCACCAAAATGGGTGATATCACCAGCGATTACAATAATGTCGACATGAAGCATTTCTTGTGCTATCGTTTCGTTGAAATGCTGGCGGCCATGCATGTCTGTTATCGCAAAAATTTTCATGTTACTGGATTTCTATATAGCTTTTTCCACGGTTCATTTTTGATTCTTTCATAATTTTCAATAGCATTCTGCAATGTGGTGACAGCAAGTAGTGCACAGTGCTTATTTTCTCGGGGAAGACCATCACAGTAGTTAAGCAAATCTTTCTGTGTTATTTTTTTTGCATCAGCAATTGATTTTCCTGCTACCAGCACGGTTATCATACTACCGCAAGATATGGTTGACCCACATCCATCAGTGTCGAATGTACATTTTATGATTTTATTATTTTTGACGTTTATTGAAATTTCCATGGTATCTCCACACTGCCCAGTTATTTTCGCATACCCATCAGCATTGCTCATGATGCCCCAGTTTCTTGGGTGCTTCCAGTGTTCGATAACCATTTTTGAATAATCAAGCTTAAGGTGTTCTATGATTTTTTCCTGGAGTTCTTTTGCGATATTATCCATATACAATAGAAATTTTAACTTTCTAACATTTCGCTCACCAACGTCATGTAATCTAACAAGGAGCGTGTGATGAGAAATTTCTCTTTCACAACCTCTTTTCCTTTCTGTCCAAATTTCTGTGCGAGTTTAGGGGTTTTCATAATATCGATAATTCTTTCGGCGAATCCAGCTATATCCTGAGAATCGACAAGATAACCATTTTCAGCATCTTTTATCTGTAGTGGTATTCCGCCGACATTCGAAGCAACAACAGGTTTTTCCTTCCACAGCGCCTCTGTTATTGACAGTCCGAATCCTTCTCTGATCGATTTTTGAAGGATGACTGCTGCTTTCCTCTGCAATGCATTGACGAGGATGTTGCTTTCTGAAGTAATCAGTATGACATCGCCATTCTTTGTATAATTGTTCGTTTTCTTTTTTACTTGTTCGTATACCTTAACACTCTCAGGATCATCAGTAGCCATACTACCACAGAGTACGAGTCGACAATCTATTTTTTCCTTAACGAGTTTAAAAATCTCGACGATACCAACAGGATCTTTCCATTTATCAAATCGCGAAATTTGACATAAGATTGGTTTGTCTGTAGGAATGCCAAATTTTTTGAGATATTTATCTATTGTTTTTTGTGAGATTTCAATGTTTTTAGGAGATAGTGGATCTATAGACGGATGAATAACTCTTTGCTCTACAGGTAAGTCATTTCTTTTATACTTATTATGTGAAAAAATGATACTATCATAACGCAGTATATAGTGTTTGAGAAATGTCCAGAGCTCTTGATGAGGATTTGATACATCTATATGAACCCTCCATATCCATGGCTGTCTTTTCTTATAAAACTTAATCATGGAGAGTGGTTGTGGGTCGTGTACAATAACACAATTGTGATTTGAGAGGTGTGTGTACAATGAGAAATCAACGTTGGTCTGGACATAAATCTTTTTTTTCATCTCAGTAAGATTCAATGAATCACCCTGTAGTGCGTTGTGAAATTTTTTTGTTATATTGAAAAAATCCTGTGAACCACGCAATTGCCTCCATCCTGTTTCCACTCCTATTTCGTTCATGAGCGGAACAAGGGCACTCAGTATTTCAGCAACACCACCACCGTAGTATGTTGAGTTAATATGAACAACAGTTTTCCCGTAGAGATGTCGGGCAGCTTTATATATTTTAAACATTATATCTTCTTCAACTATTTTTGCGTATTCTTCAATTCGATAGGCCATACATTCTGTCTCCTTTCATACCTTCACTACTTTTTTATATTGCATCCATGTTAAAGTTTTAATTATTATACAAAATTTTTCATCATTTTCAAGGATCTTTATATGTGTCATTGCTTTACTGCTCCTCGCGTAAGCCCCTGAATAATATGTTTTTGGAATACGAGAGCGATTGCGATGACAGGTATACAAGAAATAACCGCCGCTGCCATTATGTAACCCCAAGGTAATTCACCATGCAGACCTTGGAATAGAGCAATGCCTACTGGGACAGTTCTCGTTCTGTAATCTATAGTTAACATGAGTGCAAAGAGGAATTCATTAAAAGCAAACATGAGCAGGAGCAGTATTGTTGATAAAAAACCAGGTAGGGTGATGGGGAAAATAATTTTTGTAAGTGTTTGCAGTTTACTTGCACCATCAATTTGTGCTGCTTTATCTAGTTCATACGGAATCTGTGAAAAATAACTCATCATTATCCATAGTGCGAGAGGGAGGCTCCATGAAACATAGGGTAGGATTAATGCCTGATATGTATTTATCCATCCTAATGCAGCCATAAACTTGTAGAGATATCCAACGATGCTAATCTGTGGAAACATTGACATACTAAGTACAGCAAACACGAGCAGAATTTTCCCGGGGAATGAAATTCTAGAAACAGCGTAAGCTGCAAGTGCACCAATAAATCCACTCAATAACGCAGCAGCTCCTGCAATGATGATGCTGTTTCTTAAGTAGTCTAAAAAATGAAGGTTGTCTAAACGCAAAATATCAATGTAATTTTTTGTGGTTAACTGCGATCCTATATTCACAATGAAATCAGCTCGTTCGTTAAATGAAATGATGAGCATCCAGATAAACGGCACTAAACAGAAGACGAGGATAAACAATACACCCAGTGCGAATAATATTTTCTTTCCAGTATCTTCTTTCATAAAATCGAAGTTCTGATTCTGCCAACCTTTATATATGTTAATGCTATAATAAATGAGATAAGGAAAAGGATAACAGAGACTGTAGAACCATATCCGAAATCACCTAATAAGAAAAATTTGTAGCCGTAGAGTGATAGCGACGTTGTGACGCCGCCTGGACCTCCTTCAGTGATAACGTAAATAAGATCGAAGACTCTGATTGCATCAATGGTTCTAAACAAGAGGGCAATGATGACAATTGGTTTTATCAATGGAAGTGTAATTTTAAAAAATCTTTGTACGAAATTTGAACCATCGACTTGTGCTTGATCATAAATATCATTGGGAACTGTTTGTAGTCCAGCGAGGAGAATAATCGCAACGAATGGTGTCGTTCTCCAGACATCGGCTAAAACGAGGGCAGAGAAAGCACCAACTGGACTTCCAAGCCAGTTAATGGATTGGATACCGAACATTTTTAAAAAAAGATTTGCGAGTCCATAGTCATAACGATAGATAAGTTGCCATATACGTGCTCCGACAATGCTCGGGATTGCCCAGGGAATAAGGCTGATCCCTCGTAAGATTCCTCGGAATCGGAATGTTTCGTTCAAAACGAGAGCGAAGATCATACCAAAGAACATTTCTAGGGATACTGAAATAAGTGGGAAGAGGAGTGTAAAATATGTTGATTGCCAAAAATGTCGATCACTTAGCAATCTCACATAATTCTCTAAACCAATAAATTTTTTCGAAATGAATGCAACATCTTGCCATAGACTAGTCCAAAAAGTCCCACAGATAGGTAATAGAATGAAGAAAGATATGAAAATAACTAGAGGAGCTACGAACAGGAGAGCTTCTTTGAATTCTCTATTTACTTTCATAATTTAGTATTACAATTATAGAACGTCATATCAGAAATAGCATGTTCAATAAAAACTGGGAGTGCAACCAGAATAGAGTTTTGATTTATTCAAAAAATCGTGGTTGATTTTTTATATAGAGGTTATTATTGATTCGAGACATGGTATATATCTACAATCCGTTCTATTTCTTTTTGAGACTGAAATAATGCTTTGTGAGCTGATAATTTGCCAGATAGACATGCATTGATATGTCTCTGGAGAATTTCTGATAGTTGAGTATAATAGGGAAGATTGGGTCGTGCTGCAGTATATTCGAATGCCTTTTTTAACACAGCAATATGTGGTACATTCTCTTTAATTTCTGAATCGTCATAAATATCACTTCTACCTGGATTCCAGCCCAAATTCAGTGTTAGTTCTTTTTGTGTTTCATAAGCGATGATGAATTTTACGAGTTCCCATGCATTATCCTTGTTATCTGAATACTTCGATATTCCAATATGCCATCCACCGAGTGCTGCTGCGTTTTTTCCATCTGCGGTTTTTGGTAACAACGTGATGGCTATTTTCCCTTGTACTGGAGAATCTTCTCTCTCATGAAGGCTCCAGGCATAGGGCCAATTTCTCTCAAATAATGCATTGCCGGCATCAAAAAATAATCGTACTTCTTCTTCCTTCATTTCAGTAAAGGTATTAGGTGGTGAAATCTTATAGCTATGTATCATATTTTTCATCAATTCAAGCGCCTCAATATTTTCTTTACAGTTGATGACGATATTTCCATTTTTATCGACAATACCACCACGATGAGAAACAGCAAATTCAAGGAAGGTGCAAATTAATCCTTCATACTGCGCACCCTGCCAAACAAAACCACGGAATTGTGGATTTTCTTTTTTTTCATGCTTTTGAATAATCTGTGCGCAATGAATAAGGTCGTCCCACGTTTCAGGAATAACACAACCGTATTTTTCTAGAAGATCTTTTCTGTAATAAAGCAAACCACAATCAATATATACAGGCAGTGCGACTAATTTTTTATTATACATGTCTACCTGTTCAATAATACTCTGAAAGAATACATCAACATTTAATGTATCCTTATTAATATAATGAGCAAGTGGCTGCAGCCAATCAGAAGCAGCAAATTGACCAACCCAGATGACATCCATCAAAAATACGTCGGGATCTTTCTTCTTTGCCTTTAACGGGATGACTAATCCCTGTCTTCTCTGGTCTGTGTCTGTTGGTTGCCTTAAAATTTTCACACTTATATTGCTTTTTTCCTTAAATTTTTTTATAAGTATTTCCCAGTACTCGACTTCACTAGGAGCACCACCTATTGCGAATGTAAGAGTCGGTGGTTCTTGAGAACAATTTGAAAACAGAATGCATAATATGTATAGTATAATTGAAAGTTTATAGTACTTCATAAATTTTGAAGCTCTTGCAACAGTTGTCTTACCTCATAGGGGTATTCGATGTTGTGTTGAGCCTTTGTTATTCCCATACCTACTTTAATCGAATATGATTGTGTAGAAAGCACCTCAAAAGTATCCTCGTCTGTCCAATCATCTCCAATTGCCATAATAAAATCCCACTTTTCTCTTAAAATCCACCTTAAAGCAGCGTGACCCTTACTGATACCAACGTTTTTAACCTCGATTACTTTGCTTCCTTCCAAAATTCCAAGATTAAGGTTATTTGTTAAATAAGAAAGTGCTTCTTTCAGCTCTCGAGCTCTAATCGATGCCAGTTTAGGATCTGCTTTCCGATAGTGCCACACAAGTGAAAAATCTTTTTCTTCAATAAAAGCACCCGGAGTTCTGTCAACATATAGTTCAAGTATTGGTCTAATTTGAACTTTCCATTCACTCATTAGAGGTTCTGTGAGTTCCCACTGTTTCTTATTTTCTTTTATCCAAACACCGTGCTCAGCAATCAATCCTAAATTTATATTTGCGAACCATTGGTCGAGTATTTGTCTGTTTCTTCCACTTATAATAACAACTTCATTATTTTGTTTTTGAGTAAGCGTTTTTAAAATTGTGTAAAGTTGTTTGTCGGGTTTTGCTTTTTCCGGTCGATCGATAAAAGAAATGAGTGTGCCATCATAGTCGAGTAGCAGCAGTCTTCGTTTACTCTTAGCATAATTTTCAATTAAATCCCTTCGAGTTTCTGGTGTTAATCTCTTAGAGATGGTATCTTGTTGGACTTTCTTTATATTATATAAGCTGTCCATAAAATCAATAGCCCACCGTTCGACATTATAACGTTTAAGCCGTCTTTGCATCGTCTCATTTCTTATAATCTGTTCTTCTTCCGATAACTCTAAAGCATTTTTTATTGCATCAGCAATCTCATCTTTATTATTAGGATTTACAATGATAGCTTCACCAAGTTCTTTTGATGCACCAGCCATTTCACTCAAGATGAGCACACCTTTGGAATCAATTTTTGCTGCAAGAAATTCTTTTGCGATAAGATTCATACCATCTCGAAGAGGCGTGATGAGCGCAACGTCTGCAACACTGTATAGAGGAACGAGATTTTGAAACGGAAGGTATCGATAGAGATACCAAATAGGCATCCATTCGAGTGTACCAAATTTCCCATTGATTTTGCTAATCAATTCATCAACGCGTTTTTTTAACAATGCATACTGATCTACTCCTGTGCGCGAAGGTACTGCTACGAGAATGAGTGTGACCTTCTCTCGATATTTAGGGTTTTTTTCAAGAAAAGAGTCAAATGCTTCAAGTCTCTCTGGTATTCCCTTTGTGTAGTCCAATCGATCAACCGATAAAATTACTTTCCGTTCACCTACTTTTTTGCGTATTTTCTTTATTTCTTTCTGAACTTCAATATTGTTGACTGCATGTACAAAGCGTTCATAGTCAATACCCATAGGAAAAGCATCGACTCTTACTATCCGATTATCAGCGGTGATCCGTCCAGGAGTGTGTTCATAACCGAGAAGACGGCGTACGCTTTCAATAAAATGATGGACATAATCATAGGTATGAAAACCGATGAGGTCTGCTCCTAGTATTCCTTCTACAATTTCGTCACGGCACGGTAGAAGCCGGAACACCTCAGAAGAGGGGAATGGAATATGGAGGAAAAATCCAATTGTTGCATCTGGTAATTTCTTTCGTAAAAACTTGGGGAGGAGCATTAATTGATAA
>LJNI01000123.1 GCA_001303225.1 candidate division TA06 bacterium DG_78
AACCTCCACTATTTTATCGGAGAGAGAAGTAAATGAAAGTCTACTTAAGGAACCTGCTGAAAAGAAATTATATGGTAAAGGGCAGGAGATTAAATCAAAATCGGAACAATTTTTAGGGTCGCAGAATTATCTAGGCATCCTCAACCTCTTATTAGCGATACGAACCGATATTGATACATTCTTTGATGATGTACTCGTTATGTGTGATGATGAAAAACTGAAACGTAATCGCCTGGTTCTTGTCAACTTTATAAATCAGATCTTTTTGAAATTTGCCGACTTTTCACAAATCGTCATTGAGGGAGAAAAAACACAGGAGTAGCATATCAAAAAAATATTTTTCGAAAACATTCAAAAACAGAGCGTCGGTCAGCAGATCGAAGTCTTCGGGTGGATTGACCGAATTCGTAATCTCGGTGGTTTGGTCTTTGTTGATTTGAGAGATAGAACAGCTGTCTTACAGGTTGTCATCGACCCACGAAAAATTCCCCAGGCAAACGATGTGGGATTACAAGATTGCATTCACGCTGTTGGTATAGTCCGTGAGCGTCCCGATAACCAGAAAAATCAAAAAATGAAAACTGGTGATGTCGAGTTAGAAACTGTTCAATTACACACCTTAGCTAAATCACGTGTTCCTCCATTCGTCATTGAGAATGATGTTAAGGCAAACGAAGAATTGCGGCTTCGTTATCGCTACCTCGATCTGCGTCGTGGAACCATGCAACAAAACATTATACTCAGATACCGTGTTGTTACTGCAATGCGTGAGTATTTGAATAAAAACGATTTTATTGAAATTGAAACTCCGATATTAACCCGCAGCATGCCTGAAGGCGCGAGAGATTATCTCGTGCCATCACGTCTCTATTCCAAAAAATTCTACGCGCTTGCACAATCACCACAAATGTACAAACAACTTCTGATGGTAGCTGGGTTTGAACGGTATTACCAGATTGCGCGTTGCATGCGTGATGAAGATCCCAGACATGACCGACAGCCCGAACACACGCAGATCGATATCGAAATGTCATTTGTCGATGAAGACGATGTGTTCACCATTGCTGAAGGTATGTTCGCTCATATATTTAAAAAAGTCATGGAGCAAGAATTAAGGATACCATTTCCAAGATTAACATATGAACAAGCAATAGAAGAATATGGCACGGATAAACCTGACCTCCGTTTTGAAATGAAAATTAGAAATTTGAAAGATATCTTTAGTAACAAAAATTTCCCGCCATTCAAAGATAAAAAAGAAATTAGAGGATTAGTTGTGAAAAATGGTAGCAAGATTACAAGAAAGATACTCGATGAATTCAGTGAAACTGCAAAGAAAACAGGTTTATCTGGAATCTTTTGGACAAAAAAAGAAGAGGCATTCAGTGGTAGTATCGCAAAATTAATGGACGAAGAAATTGCCAAGAAGATAAATTTAGAAAAAGGTGATTTGCTTCTTATCTCTGCTGGTAATGATAAAATATTTTCTTTTCTCGGCAGATTGAGAAATGAAATCGCGAAAGAACTCAATTTACACGAAAATGGATTTAGATTTTTATGGGTAACTGATTTTCCGATATTTGAGATTGATAAAAAGACTGGCAAATTTACAGCGAGTCATCACATATTTACTCAGCCAAAAAAGGAAGACATTGAATATATTGAATCAGAACCACTGCGTGTACGTGGAAGATTATATGATTTAGTCTGCAATGGCAATGAGCTCGCATCAGGGAGTATCAGGAACCATAATCGCACGTTACAGGAAAGGCTCTTTAAAGTAGCAAATATGGATAAAAATAAATATACGATGTTACTCGATGCATTAGAATATGGCGCGCCACCGCATGGCGGTATTGCTCCTGGTATTGACCGTATTATCATGGTTTTGGCTGGATTAACTTCAATCAGAGAGGTCATCGCTTTTCCCAAAACAACTCAAGCGCAGGGCCTGCTCGAGGGAATTCCTGATGTTGTCGATCCGAAGCAGCTCAAGGAACTCAACATAACATTTGAGTGATTTCAAACAATTTTGAAATACAGAACGCCACAAGTGCTGGAAAGTGCAATAAGTGCTGGAGAGCGCAACAAAGTGCTAGGTTGATTTTCAAAAAATAGTATATATAATTTTCAGAGGAGGTGGATATGAAAAAAATCCAATGGATTATCAGTGTACTATCCATTATGGTGCTGTTCGCGCCTGGTTATGCCCTTATTATCAACTCAGGTCAAACAGTCGATATCAAAGAGGATGAAATCATTGATGACGACCTCATTATCTTTGCCCAAGAAGTCGATATCAAAGGAACGGTTACCGGTGATGTCTGTGTATTTGCACAGGATGTTACGATAACCGGTGAAATCGGTGGTACGATAGTCGCCGGTGCCTCATCGATCGATATCGATGCAACGAGTGCAAAGACAGTGTGGGCAGCAGGAGGTAATATCGATATCTCAGGCGATATCACCAAGAATGTTATACTCGCTGGTGGTCAACTCTTAGTGAGCGAAGACGCCAATATCGGAAGAGATTTTATTGTATACGGTGGTAAGTTGACAGTCGAGGGCGATATTGTTGGAGAAATAAAAGGTGGTGTCGGAAAATTCGTCATGGCAGGACGGAGTAGTGACATAACTATTAGTGCTGAGCAAGCAAAAATCACCTCTCAGGCGAGAATTGCTGGTGACCTCATTATAGATAGTGGTGCAGAACCAGTCATTGAAGAAGGTGCAGTCATTGCCGGCGAAGTAAAATTTGAGAAACGGAAAGCAGAAGAAAAAAAGGCATATTTCGCACTCGCACCTTTTATCGCATTCATGATTACCTTCATTAAAATAATCATATTCATTTCAAAACTTATCGTGGGTATCCTCATCATTGCATTGCTCAAGGGTTACGCAAGAAGACTCATGAATACGCTCAATGCGTCAACGTGGAAATGCTTAGGATGGGGATTTTTATCACTCATCGTCATCCCAGTCGCCACTGCAATACTCTTTATGGTGCTGATTGGATTTCCACTCGCACTATTTGGCACCTTTATTTATATGATACTCCTCTACCTCGCTTCAATATTTATCGCCATGGTGATTGGAGAGAAAATCATACAGCTCTTCAAAAAAAGAGGAGAAATCTCACTCTATCCTTCATTCATCATTGGACTTATAGTACTCTTTGTGCTCGGTTGGATTCCGATACTAGGATTTTTTGTAAAACTCTTTGTGCTACTCTTCGGTTCTGGTATGATTATTTTGGGAACGTGGGATATAGTGAAGGAGATGAGGAAGAAAAAGCTCATTTAATATTCAATGCATATCCTTGTCGTCGATGACGAAGAAAAACAGCGTGACCTTCTCGCCGGTTTTTTAAGAAAAAAAGGTTATGCAGTAACCACATTAGCTTCGGGTAAAGAAGCGATTGAAAAAAATCGCACTACTGGATTCGACCTGGCAATCCTCGATTTAAAGATGCCTGAGGTCGATGGTATTGAGACGATAACAAGGATGAGAGAGATAGATCCCGAAACGTATTTTATCATCCTCACCGGCTACGGCACTGTTGAATCTGCTGTTGAAGCAATGAGGTGTGGAGCATATGATTACATTAATAAACCAATCAATCTCGATGAACTCGAACTACTCATCGAACGTATTTATAAAGAACAAACATTGCACCAAGAACTGGCAGCTTTGCGCGACGAAATCAAAGAAGATGTTAAGTTTGAATCATTCGTAGCCGACAGTAAAAAAATGAAGGATGTACTTGCGCTTATTTCACGGGTAGCAAAATCAAATTCAACTGCCCTCCTTCTTGGTCAATCAGGTACTGGCAAGGAATTGGTAGCGCGTCTCATTCATGAGGCAAGCCCCCGAAAGAACAATCGTTTCATTGCAATTTCGTGCGCTGCACTTCCTGAAACATTACTCGAGAGTGAACTCTTCGGTTATGAAAGAGGTGCGTTTTCCGGAGCCGAAAAACGAAAGATAGGTAAGTTTGAACTTGCCCATCGGGGAACACTCTTTTTGGATGAGATCGGTGATTTACCACTCAGCATTCAAGTCAAATTACTCCGTGTTCTACAAGAATTTACCTTCGAGCGGCTCGGAAGCAATACACCAATCAATGTCGATGTCCGCTTGATTTCAGCAACCAACCAAGATTTGAAAAAGAAAATTGCTGATGGTACATTCCGTGAAGATTTATACTATCGATTGAATGTCATCACCATCGAGATTCCACCATTGAAAGATAGAAGAGAAGATATAAAGCCACTGACGGCACATAGTATTAAAAAATTCTCTCGCAAACATAATAAACAGGTAAAGGGTATTACAAAAGATGCTCTGAGTCATCTGATGAGATATGATTGGCCTGGTAATGTACGGGAATTAGAAAATGTCATTGAACGTGCAGTTGTTCTCTGTCGCAGCGAACTCATTGATGTGACCGACATTCCATTGAGAACCGGGGCAGACACACCTCACTATGAATCTGAAATACTCAAGGATGTAGAAAGAGAACATATAAAAACAGTACTACAAAAAGTCAACTGGAACCTATCCGAGGCAGCAAAGAGACTTGGTATTCATCGTAATACGCTCAGATTGAAAATAAAAGAGTATGGAATAGAGAAAAAATAACGCACTAAACGCAGTATCGTCCGTATGGGATTCGCAGCATCATTACATTTGTAGTATCGCCTACGGCTTGCAATAATTTTTGCAAATTCCTAAGTGGATAATTCTGCAAGCAAAGCGATACTGCGTTTTCTGCGAGTGAAACGATCCTGCGTTGCACTTGACACACGTTCTTTTTTAGCTATACTATAGAACATGAACACAAAATACATCTTTATCACGGGAGGTGTTGTTTCTTCACTCGGTAAAGGTGTTGCCACATCATCAATCGGGCTCCTGTTAAAATCGTACGGACTCAAGGTCACCCTCCAGAAGATTGATCCGTACATCAATGTCGATCCGGGAACGATGAATCCGTATCAACACGGAGAGGTTTTTGTTACAACCGATGGTGCAGAATGCGATCTCGATTTGGGACATTACGAACGATTTCTCAATGAAGCACTCACGAGAGACAGCAACATCACTACTGGACAGATATACTATTCTGTCATTGAAAAAGAACGAAGAGGTGAATATCTCGGCAAGACTGTCCAGGTTGTACCACACATAACCGATGAAATTAAATCAAAAATAATGAAATTGGCTAATACCGATTCATTTGATGTTGTTATTACTGAGATTGGTGGCACAGTTGGTGATATCGAAGGTCAACCCTTTCTTGAAGCGGTCAGACAGATGAGGCTCGACCTCGGCAAACAAGATACGCTGTACATTCATCTGACCCTCGTGCCGTTTATCAAGGCTGCACGAGAATTTAAAACGAAACCAACACAGCATTCTGTACGAGAGCTCCGAGCCATTGGTATTCAACCTGACATTCTCCTCTGTCGGAGCGACTCCTGGCTCACTGGTGACGAACGGAAAAAAATATCACTCTTCTGCAATGTTCCGGTTGAAGCAGTCATCGACGCAATCGACGTTGAATGCATTTATGAAATTCCACTCATCTTACATCAACAAAATCTCGATAAAATGATTTTATCATATCTCGGGATTGAAGCAAAAGAACCAGATTTAGAAGAATGGAGGCTTTTTGTTGAAAATGCAAAATCGCCCACGAAAACTGTCGAAATTGCAATTTGTGGTAAATACATTGAATTGAGAGATGCCTATAAGAGCATTATGGAGGCCCTCTATCATGCAGCAGTTGCAAATGATGCTCGATTAAAATTGAAGTGGATTGATACCGATCGGATTGAAGACGACATAAAACTCGGCAATACCCTAGCATATGCAGACGGCATCCTTGTACCTGGTGGCTTTGGTATGAGAGGTGTAGAAGGTAAAATTAAAATAGTTAAGTATGCACGTGAGATGAAAAAACCATTCTTGGGGATATGTCTCGGCATGCAGTGTCAGGTTATTGAGTATGCAAGAAATATCTGCGGCATGCAAGGTGCGAATTCCACGGAATTTGATGACAGCACAGCATATCCAGTGATTGACCTGCTCCCTGGACAGAAGAGGATCAAAAATAAAGGTGGAACAATGCGGTTAGGAGATTGGCCCTGCCGTTTAGAAACAAAAACACTCGCCCAAAGAATATATAGGAAGGATCTAATACACGAAAGGCACCGTCACCGCTATGAAGTAAATCCCAAGTACATAAAAGCACTAACCAAAAAAGGGTTAATTTTTTCTGGCACATCTCCAAATGGCAAATTGATGGAGATCGCAGAAATTACCGATCATCCATTTTTCATTGGAACACAATTTCATCCAGAATTTACATCACGGCCATTAGCGCCAAACCCAATATTCTATCAATTCATCAAAAAATCACTGAAAAAAATTTAATGCACTTTATCATAGAAGCAGTTGTGCTATCAACAATGTACATGCTCTATTGGTTCAATAGAGAGAGACGAAAATATCTAAAAAAACGTATCGGGGCTGGTGCACTCCTGAACATCTACCGTACAGCACGAAATTTCAGCTTTATGTTACAAAGAAGAGAATTATGCCTCAAGGGCAACACACACCTCTTGCACCGAGGAAGTATTCTCTACTCTTTCCATTATGGTGTTTGGGAATTAATGCCAGCCACACTGAGGAAACGAGGGTATAAGTTGGGAATTATTGTCAATAGTTACTATAATAGGGATAAAAATCTTATCACGTATTACTTAGATAAATTCTTACATTATTTCAGATCACATAGTGGAGTAGAGATATTCCATAAAGAAGATGTGGCGAAAATAATAAAATTTATAAAAAGTGGCGGCCTGCTGGGAATACTTGTCGATGGCAATAGTTTTTATACAAAATATGGCAAAGTACAAAAACTGGCACACCTCTGCAATGCTCCGTTAGTGCCATTTGCTGCATACCGCCAAA
>LJNI01000124.1 GCA_001303225.1 candidate division TA06 bacterium DG_78
ATTTTGAGTGAACAAACCATGCCACCACCAATAATCAAGTTCGCAGGACAGTGCCAGAGGGTCGCCAATCATTGCCCATCCAGAACTTGTGTTACCAATAAATGCTACACCAGCCTGACTATCGTTATAGATAACAAAATGCTCTGCTATGCAGTCTTCGTAATCCATTCCATTGGCATTACAACCCACAGAGATGATTGTGCTTGTTTTGTTGGTATTGGTCAGATTATTCACATCGCTGATGTCTATTTTTAAATAATGATACCAATTACCTACACCCATAACTGTATAATTGGCATGGTCACAATGATTTACCAAATTCTGTCCTGTATTCAAATAATATAGAACAGAATCTTTATGATTACCGTCATGACTATCATATACTTTGTGCACGTTGAAAAACCACGGGGTATAACCGGCTATCTCCTCTTTGAGTACTTCTCCTGGGATAACGCCAAAAAAAAGCTCCATGCCAATAAGTAGAATTTCTAAAGAATAGTCAATCAATGGTGGATTCTTTTCATATTTGAGAACTTTATTAACGAAAGTGTTGACTTGAATTGTATCATCAACAGAGACCCTGCCAACAAAGACCTCATGAGACCAATCATCGTCAAAGTCAGAATAGTATTGATCACTAGGTACAATATCAGCTGCGTAATAATCTCGCCACGCAAAGGGTATGATGTTATTTTCGCCACCCATGAGAAAATACATAGTCCCCCAATTTGTATTCGCATCGATAACGAATTGCCGAATCTTCGTAGTATCACCAGGACCCGCATAACTCGCATAGATCCAATCCGTGGTAACCACTGTATCCCTTATACCTCTTTTCATATGCCAGTAAACAAGCGGCTGAAAGTAAGAGGCAAGCGAACTCGAAGTAATAATCACGTGGTCAAATTCTCCAGGTGGGAGAACAAATGAACGAGAACCAGAAGGTGGATTAATAAAAACATAATGAGGATTCACTACTATTCTTTTTATCATATCCTCATACAATTTGCGTTGATTATCGGTAAATTTATGATAACGTTCTTGAGATGAATTTTCATCTTCGCGCTCACAGTAAACAACTATTTCGACACGATTATGTAAAATCAATTGCTTCTCTACAGGCACGTATTGCACAGGGTAAATAGTCACCCAGACAATCTGTTGACCTGCTAAGTTACTCTGATGGTCAAGGGTTGCTAAATCCGCCGGATAAGGCTTGTTTGAATTATATATTCTGTCATCGGGTTTTTCCGAGAGCTGAAAACTTTTTTCTCCAATTAGTATTGGTGGTTGCCCAGGCATCACATAGAAATCACCGGGAATCTTGAGCGCTTCCAAAGACTTGAATTCCATGGCGACCGCCTTGGCAGGTATCGCAATTGCCACACTTTTTACTGGCATCACCGGCTCCCCCAATTCCGATATCGTGGTGGCCTCTTTCATAGTAATCAAATCATAGCCAGCTAATTTACTAAAGCCTAAATCGAATTGAGAAAATTCTGCAGTATATTGAACTTTGGATGTTATGTGAGAAGATAAAAAGTGCGGTGTGATTATTAATATTATACATATCATACCTAATGTTTTTGTTACACTACTCTGTTTCATTGTCTTCACTTTATATTGCTTCTTCATTTTTACCTCTTTTCTTGCAAATTATTTTTCTTTCAACATCCTTATCCTCCTCTGAAAGAGATGAAGAGCTGATCCAACATACGCCCGCGCTACCGCCATAGTATTCGATCGTATAATATGCGTCATTGATGAATATACCACCAGCAGTTTTTTTAACGTAGGTGAAGAGATTAATGGAATTGTATTTATCTTAACATTTTGGAAGATATTACCCTTTGAAGGAACGATGGTAACATCCTTTCTGATTTCATACTCAGTATCAACGATCCGATAACCCTTCATAGCGTTATCTGGGATAATAATGCTTCGTGCAATGGTAAGGAGTTCTGGAAATCCTTTTTTAAGAAAAGTTATATGTTTTGGCAAAATAATTCTTGAATAAGTAAAACCATTGATATTAACTGATTCAATTTCCTTGAGTCTTGATTCGATGTCCTGAACCGCTGTTATTTCTGGTGCCTGGACAACTTCTGCCAGACCAATATTCAGTATCATAAATGTCGTTAAGATTGATACAATTATTTGTTCACGCATTATACCTCCTTAGAGTTAACTTAATAGTCATTTCAGGCATTTATTTAATCTTTATTACCTTTCGAAATCTTCTGTACTCGTCAGCATCTCCTACAGGATCTGCGACAAGACGAACAAAATAGACTCCAGCAGGAACATTACGACCTGCACCATCATTACCATCCCACGTTACTTGGTTGAATTGTTGATTTGTTTTTAACTCGTTAAATTGTCTAACCAACCTTCCTGCTGTATCGTAAATCTTCAAACTGACAGATGTATTCAGCGGTAAGTGGAATCGAATAACCGTATTTTTATAAAATGGATTAGGTAAGACCTCTAAGCTATATCGAACATCAGTAACCTCTGTATTTTCTTCAATTCCAAACTCAGACGAAATTATTCCCCAGATGCGGAATGAATTAGCTGGATGTCCATTGATAGATTTCGTAAATCGGGAATAAGTTATAAGCATTTGGCTACCCTGACCATGTGCCAAAGCTGGTAAATAATCATTTTCTGATTGTGTAGTCACATCAAAGGATCCACTCACATCTCCTGCTGGAGTTACTTTGGCACCGTGAATATCACCGCTACTCCAATCATTCCATACAACCAAATAATCTGTACCGTCAAAAGCAACCGCAGGAATTCCTTGATAATCTCCACCAGTTGAGATGGCAATTCCTTCAGGATCTAAGACCTCAGCAGCTTGACTCACTCGTGCACCATATGTATTGTCTGAACCAGTACGCCCATCTCGCCACACGACCAAATAGTTCGCCCCATCAAAGGTAATCTGAGGATATTCTTTAGGGTCGTAGACGACAGTTGAGATGGGAATGCCTTCAGGATCTAAAACCTCAAGCTCTTGACTCACCCGCGCACCGTAAATATCAGTATAATAAAAAGATGGTTCACTATTGCGTGCATCTTCCCACACAACCAGATAATTCGTGCCATCAAAGGCGACCGCAGGATACTTCTGATAATCTGGGGCAGTTGAAATGGCAATTCCTGAAGGATCAAGGACTTCACCGGCTTGACTCACCCGTGCACCGTAGATGCCATAATCACGCCAATCTTCCCACACAACCAGATAATTCGTGCCATCAAAAGCAACCGCAGGATACTGTTGATTATTAGCGTCAGTTGAAATAGAAATTCCTGATGGGTCTAAGACTTCACCTGCTGGGCTCACCCGTGCACCATAAATATCACCAAAACCACCACGTGTGTCCTTCCACACGACCAGATAGTTTGTTTCACCAAAGGCAACAGAGGGAATTGGACCCCCTTGCATTTTTTCACCACTTGATGAGATGAAAATGCCTGTAGGATCTAAGATTTCACCTGTTTCGCTCACCCGGACACCGTAGATATCATGGGGGATCCTGCGGGTGTCCTCCCACACGACCAAATAGTTTGTACCATCAAAGGCTATAGCAGAAAATTCTTGACCATTTGCAGCGGTTGAGACTATAATCAACAAAGGATCAAGTACTTCACCAGCTTGGCTTACCCGTGTACCATAGATATCAATTGATGCATGAAGACGATGCCCATGCCATACGACCAAATAGTTTGTACCATCAAAGGCTATAGCAGGATACATTTGATACCAGGCAGCTGTCGAGATAACAATGTCTTCAGGATCTGAAACTGTACCTGTTGGACTCACACGCACACCGTAGATGTCCCATGCATCATTGCGCGTATCCATCCACACAACCAAGTAGCTGTTGCCATCAAAAGCAATCGCAGGACACATCTGAGAATTTTCAGCAGTAGAGATGCTAAAGCCTGATGGGTCTAAGACTTCACCTGCTGGGTTTACCCGCGCACCTGAAATATTAGAGTTATTTTGACATACAACCATATAGTTAGTTCCATCAAAGGCAACTGCAGGAAATGCCTGACCACCGTCATCAGTCGCGATGGCGATGCCTTCGGGATCGAGAACTTCACCCACTTGGCTCACCCGTGCACCGTAAATATCATTACAATCATTGCGAGTATCTTGCCACAC
This sequence comes from candidate division TA06 bacterium DG_78, assembly GCA_001303225.1. Taxonomy (GTDB): domain Bacteria; phylum Hydrothermota; class Tepidihabitantia; order SM23-42; family SM23-42; genus DG-78. The sequence continues at coordinate 4,178 of LJNI01000124.1, forward strand.
GACCAGGTAGTTTGTCCCATCAAAGGCAACCGCAGGCATTAACTGGGTATCTGGGGCAGTTGAAATGGTGATTTCTGAAGGATCTAAGACTTCACCTGCTGGGCTCACCCGTGCACCTGAAATATCATAGTAGGAACCACTGTGATAGTTTCCCCATACGACTAGGTAGTTTGTCGTGCCAAAGGCAATCGCAGGAGACGGAGTCTTGACCAGATCCCACTCTGTGATCGATGAGATGAAGAATCCTGCTGGGTCGAGGACTTCAGCTGCTGGACTCACGCGCGCACCACATATGTCATAATTATAAACACCACTACGGTGTTCCCAAACGACCAAATAGTTTGTGCCATCAAAGGCAACTGCAGGATGGTCTAAACCTGGTCCCTTTGCAATGATGAATCCTGCACTGTCGAGGACTTCACCTGCTTGATTCACACGAGTACCATAGATATCGAACGATGAACTATTGCGATAATCCCACCATACAACCAGATAATTAGTGCCATCAAAGGCAACCGCAGCGTTCTCTTGCGCGTCTGTGCCTGATACATAGAAGACATTTGTATCTATGATGAACGCATCGTAGACTCTATCCGTTGCAACACTCTCATTATTTATTCTCATTGGATGGTATGAAACGCGTTCGATGATTTCACCTACACTGAAAGGCACTTCGACATCTTGTGTAGTCAGAGTTCTTCCTTGACCATAAACAACAGATATTACAAGAAAGAATCCCATCCCTGTGCAAACAACATACTTTAACATTTTTGCCTCCTTCCCTGCTTCTGCATAATTTATTTTGCTTTCGATATCTTTATCCTCCTCTTACTGAATAAAAACCAGAATATCTTTGATTGATAAGTTTTAAATGAACAATCCACAGTGATACATTAAGGATAGTACAATAAAGTGCAGAGCAAAATCTGTGCCAAATGTATCAAAAGACTTAGTTAATAAAAACATCTAAATCTCAACGTATTTCATAAAATTCCCTGTGTATAACTATAAGGTGAAGATTAACACGTATGCAACTTTTGCATGAGAAGTGCAACTATTGCATTTTATGATTATTTTTGAAAAAGTAATTTTTCTCAATGAATGATTTTGTCGAGTGAATTTTCTTGACTTTGTTAGAAAACTAAATAGAATAGTTTCATGAAAAATATCGCAGTTTTAGCATCAGGGAGAGGTACGAATCTCCAAGCAATTATAGAAAATATTGAGAACGGTACGCTCAAGGCAAATCTTGCCTGTGTGATAAGTGATAATAAAGATGCCAAGGCATTGGAGCGGGCTAGACAACACAATATCGAGGCTGTTTATATTGACCCTGGGCCAAAAAAGACTTGGCTTATTCCTGAGGTAGAACAGAAATATGTTCAAGCACTAAAAGACCGTAATGTTGACCTTGTCTGTCTTGCGGGATTTATGAGGATCATAAAAACACCACTCTTAGAGGCTTTTAAAGGTAGGATTTTAAACATCCATCCTGCACTTTTACCATCTTTTCCTGGTCTTGATGTGCAAAGAAAAGCACTTGAGTATGGTGTAAAGTTTTCAGGTTGCACTGTCCATTTTGTCACTGCGGATGTCGATGCTGGACCGATAGTCACCCAGGCTGCTGTACGTGTGCTCGATGACGATACACCAGAAATACTTGCTGAACGAATCTTGAAAGAAGAATGGCGGATCTATACTGAGGCGATCAACATCGTTCTGTCTGGAAAATATCGCATTGAAGGAAGAAGAGTAATACGAACATAGGTTACGTTTGTCGGTTGTGAAAGGCGATTCGTTTTCAGAATTCGTTGTTGTACGATACCAATAAACGATTGCCGAAACGGGCATCGTAACCGTAAAACGAAACCGATTGTTTTTGGGCAAAGCCCAAAAGTGGCCCAATGCCCAACGATCTTTTAAAAAGCGAACGAATGTTAACACGGATAAAACCTTTGGTTCGGCAAATGAGATCGCCGGGCCAGGGGGATTCGAGGTCTCCAATCAGTTTTTGGGTCTTTATAAAAAACTGATTGGAGAAAAGGGGGAAGGATTCCCCCTTTGGGGCGGTTAGCTCAGCTGGTTAGAGCGTCGGTCTCACATACCGAAGGTCATGTGTTCAAGTCACATACCGCCCATCTATGCATCAATAGGTCATGGCGGGAATGCTTATACGAAAACTCGGTAGTGTTTCCCGTTTCATCACTATTTTTTTATAAAGAAAACGAGGAAACGGGGATCTCTGTTGCCACTCTCTTGGAATGGCAATGGGGACGAGTCACATACCGTCCAGTTCTTGAGAGGAAGCAGTAAAAACATGGTTTTTTTGCAAAGAAAAAACAGCTTGTTGGTATGTAAGTCAGTTGATAAAGGTGTAAGTAATGATTCTGTTTTTCATATACGTATATGTCCTTAATCCTCTGGGTCTAGGTCTACTTGCACTTGTTGGAGGATTCATAGCGAGCATTGCCGGTAAATCACGCAAAAAGATCCTGTTTTTTGGATTTTTACCCGCGGTCATAATAAGTATTGGTTATACAGTATTTAGGATTGTTATCAGTATCAACAGTCCTGTACCAGATGAAGGCGCACTTAGGGACATAGCAGTGATAGTATTTTCAGCACTGCTCGCAGGTGGCATTGGCACGCTCCCTCGTTCACTTTTTCCCCAAACTCAACACAAGCGGTTAGTTGTGAGACTAGTCATTGCAGTTTTCATCGGTTCTATCATTTCAGTAGTACTTGTGCTATCATCGGTTTTTAACCGCGATGCAATATTACGTTATGGCATTCTG
>LJNI01000125.1 GCA_001303225.1 candidate division TA06 bacterium DG_78
ATTCAATCTCAACATCGTGGCGACAAATAGTTGGAGCAGTGAGCGACATAATCAGAGGAGCTATTGAATTCTCCTCGGCAATCCCTGTAGCATCAATAATTTTTTCAAGTGTATCATTACTCCGATCATTATCATCACTGAGTCTCGTATATACGGTGACTGTATAGACACCACTCGTAAAGGTAAAGTCTTGATTGAACGTAATCTGCAGGCTCTCATTCGGTGCTATGCTACTTATTGAATAATTCTTGTAGTAACCGCCTGGTTCAATTCTGCAGCTCACGAGAAAACCTTCGTCATAGGTTCCGGCATTGGCGATCGTCGCTTGAGGTTTGAACATAGTGTCGGTTGGAACCGAATCAGGTATGTCGATCGACGCTGGAAAGGCATCAGTCCAGTAAACCTCTACTTCTTTTGTAATCGTATCATTGGCAGGATTGCCATCACCAGCAAGCTCAGTATACACAGTGACCGTATAATCACCTACGGAAAATGTAAATTCATCAGGAAAGGCGACTTGTATACTCTCATCTGGTGCAAGGTCGGTAACTGTTGTCGTCGATGTATAGACTCCAGGATCAATGTCACACGTCACATCAAAGGTATTGGTATCTAAACCAACGTTTTTTACAGTCGCCATGGGATTGAACGTTGTGTCTGGTGGTAGAATCGATGGGATGTCGATTGATACTGCTTCTGCATCATTATCTAAAAGATGCTGAACAATCGCCAGGATTTGCCAATTGTAATCAAGATCCTGATTTTGCAACTCTCCCCACATACCAGGTCCTATCCAATCGCCTTTTCCATCAACTGCTGGACCTGCGTCAACAGCGAGCGGATATTCTCCAGCGAGGTGGGTCGCCTCTACTGAACACCAGAGATCGCCTGTACCGGGAACTGTTACTGGGCTCGAGAGAGCTATCCACTTCCATCCTGGAACATCAGAGGTATATGGCTCTGATGTGATCAATGGTCCTGGTGATGACGCAGTGCCATTGTCATAGACCTTCACCACGTTATCGAGAACACTTTGATAGTGCCGAAAGACAATCGCGATGATGTTCCACCCAACATAAGGACCCAACTCAGTAGGAGTCAATCGAATAGCACCCTCGAACGTACCACCTGAGACAAGACCAATCGCACTATAGGTTGCGTGACTGCAATAGTATATTGAATCTACAAGATGCCGATCAATCGCTCTCATTGAATAAACCTCTTCAATCATCCTTTGAGAAAAATCTTTTTGAGATAGAGTGAACTCTGGAGTTCGACATAACCCGATATTCTTAGCACCTATGAGTTGTGGTGTGGTAACCAGTATGAGTAAGATAACCAAAATTTCCCTCATGATTCCTCCTCTTATTGTAGAGTATAAGGAACAAACTGCACAATGTCAATAGATAAGTGCAGCCTGTTCCTTTTTGGTTTGTATTTTATTATCTCATGATCAGAATCTTCTCTAGTATCTCGTAACCGTGTGTGAAGAGATTATTCAACAATCAAGAACTTGCGTATGATGCGCTCACCTGATTCTGTCTTCAGATTGTAGAAGTAAACACCTGCTGGTAAATCAAGAGAAACACTCAGCCTATGTAGACCCGCAGAAAATCTTTTTGACAATAATCTTTTCAAGAACCTACCAGCCACATTATACACGAAAAGTTCAACATCGGTTGCTGTGGCGAGTGTAAATTCAATATCCGCTCTCTTTCTACAAATTGTTGCTGTATTAAATGTCGTAGTTCCCGGTATGCTCGTACTATTATCTGCAATGCCTGGTGTGTATGTATCTATCACCTTAATCAATGTGTCATTGTATAGTCGGTTATCATCTGCGAGTCTCGTATAAACAGTTACTGTATATGAACCACTTGCAAACAGAAAAGCATCAGGGAAAGTTACCTGGATATCTTCATCAGGGGCGAGAATGCTTACTGACGTTGAAGTGTATGCATCAGGTTCGATTTCACACGTGACATTGAAAATTTCAGTATTCACACCAAAATTAGTAATCGTTGCATGGGGATTAATAGTGCTGCCTTCTGGTATAAGTGTGTCAATATCTATTGAGACTGGTCCTACATCATGTGTTGCCTTATTTTCCCACCAGGTTATATTAGTTCCACCTGCAGCCACGACATCCATGTCTCCATCAGAATCTATGTCATCGGCATAGAGAGAACGCACCTGACCAAAGTTATCATCGATAGTACGTTTCGTAAAACCAGGAAAAGTACCTCCGTCATTTTCCCACCAGGTAATGTCATTTGCTGTCTCGGCACATCCCAAGATATCTACGTCGTTATCATTATCAATATCAGCAGCAAAAACAGAACGTGCACCACCAAAGTTACTATCAACAGTATGTTTGGTAAAATTGGCAGGACTACCACCGATATTTTCATAACAGGCAATTTGATTAACTCCAGAACCAGCTCCCAAAACATCCATATCGCCATCATTATCTATATCAGCAGCATAAACACAATAGGCATTGGAGAGAAGAGAGTCGATAGTGTGTTCGGAAAAATTTTCATCACCGTCATTTTCCCACCAAGCAATTTTACTGGCGGTGTAAGCCGCTCCCACGATGTCTATATCACTGTCATCATCGAGGTCAACAGCATAGAGAGAATGGGTGCCACTAAAGCCAGAAGCGATCGTATTTTGTGTAAAATTCTGATTTCCATCGTTTTCCCACCAGTAAACATTACCTGAGATAGTACCTCCTAATACATCCACATCATCGTCACCATCTAGATCAGTGGCATAGCCACTCCATGCACCTACAAGGTGAGCTATATCCTTTTCCCTAAAGCTCATGGGTCCGACTTGTTCCCACCAGCTTATACTAGCACCAAACCATGCGACACCGAAGATATCCATATCATTGTCATTATCCATGTTGATGATTTGGACATACATGGGACCATTAACAGTATCAGAGGTGACAAAGGCAGTAAAATTAGGAGGATTACCACCATTATTTCTCCAACAGGTTATTTTATCTCCACTTCGAGCAGCTCCCACAATATCGATATCATTGTCATTATCCACATCACCAGCGTGGACAGAATAGGCTTCGTTAAAGCTTGAAGCGATATTGTGTTCGATCCAGCTGATTTGGCCAAGCAGTGTAACAGGTGCAATTAACACCATCACTGCAATGTATTTGGTACTTTTGCTAAATACCTTCATATTCTTAGCCTCCTTTCTATTTTGACTCATTGGATTGTAGTAGAAGATAAATCCGGATACGACAGGAAAGGTGGTTTTAAACCTTGTGTTATTTTCCTACTACAATCCAATAAGAATTTCAGTATTCTCATGTTCTACACTTAACAGTACTGTCCCTTGAGATTATGTTTGAGGAAACTTCCCTCAAAATCATAATTATAATTATACTATTCACCTCCTTGTATTTTATTATAAGAAATTTCCTATTGTATTTTTAATCACAACACATTAATAAGTCTCAATTTATAGAGATTTTTAACGCACAATCTTGAACATTGACATTTTTATAAATATTGTATAAAATGTTTCCATGTCATTGCACAAATCAAGAGGGACTTCCTTTAAGGAAAAAGTAAAAGCAGTCGAAAGATATCTTCAAACGGGTACGTCATTAAGGATAGTGGCGCGCGAAATTGGTGTTCCCTACAAGACCCTCTGGTTTTGGGTAAAACTGTATAAAGAACAAGGTATAGAAAGCCTAAGACTCCAAAGATTTTACAGGAAAAGACTACCTATCCATATTGAAAAAAGGGTTATGCTCTTGAAAGAAAATAATCCAGCTCTAACCATAAGGCAAGCTCAGCAACAACTGAGAAAAGCGAGTATTAAGGTATCAAAAAAGGGCATTTGGGGAATATGGAGACGGTATGGATTTATTGGAATAAGTAAGGTGAGACAACAAAATCCAATGTCAGTTTTTGTCGACTTAACACCTCAGTTAGACTCTGAGATAAAAAGAGCAGAAGTTTTTGTTAGTAAAAACGATGTACAAAGCGCAGCTAGTATACTGAATAATCTGCCTTGTCTACCCAGGTGCGACATATTGAAAAAGATACCTGAAGAACTATTATCAATACGCAGGAAACTAGAGCTTCTGTACCTTCAACTTGATGAAATTCCTTATCCATTGCTATTAAAGAGAATAAAGAAGGTAGGCAAGTCTCTCGAAAAAAAAGGGTATATTTATTCTTCAATTTATGCCGATATTTTAGAACTTGATGCATTAGGCTGGATAGGAAAACCAAAAGCGAGGATCAAAGTTTTTGAACGCCTTGCAAAGAAAATGCACGGAATCAAAGATAGTTTGCTTTTATTCTTTTTTTATTTTGATCAAGCATCAACGTATGCCTCCCTTCTTCAAATGAGTGAGGCACTGAAATACATCAAGAAGTGTCGTAGACTTATTCATCTTCTTCCCCATCCCAATTATAAGGAACTGTTCGGCAATCTCTTAACCCATGTCGGTAGATACAAGGAGGCCTGTTTTTTTTACAAAAGAGCACTCAAAGGTAGTAGGAGTAGCGAAGTAGTCGAGCGAGTGGCTTTAAAACTCGCCACATGTGTTTATAGTTATTCGGGAGAGTATGCAGAGTGTAAGAAAATGCTCACCAAAGCACAGGCAGTAAGAAATAAAACAGGACTCGGTGCTACCTATAGTATCACTAAGGCATCTCTAGCTTTTGGCCAAGGCAATCTTACTGACGCCTCCCAATATTTCGTTCAATCTCTAGAAAAAGCATCGAAAGGTGAATTACATAATCGAATATACGCTACAGCTATTGGTTTGGCATCTGTGGCTATGGCATTAAATAACAAGAAACAAGCCCATCTCTATCTAAAAAAATATCTTCCCTTGATGAACAAACACCGATTAGTTAGAGAAGCACTGATACTAAGATGCCTCAGTTGTTTAACAAAAAAAATCCCTAAGGAACTATTGCATATGCCTCCGATTCGTCTCCTCAATCTTCTCATAGTAGCGAAAAAAACCATGAGAACCGGAGAGTACCGAAATGCTTTTAATTTTGCACAAATGCATAAACTTCTGGGTATTCTACACCGTTGGATCGTATTTTTTCCTGAACCAATTTTGTTGCTGCTCGAAAAAGGAAAACAAACTGGACTTCCACGAGTAATTTTGAAATTTCCTATTTTCAATCAAAACATACCTGTTTATCACATAAAATTTTTAGGTAAACTTACAGTTTCAAAGAATCAACAACATTTGAAGATAAAACTTACTCCTAAAGAAAAATCATTTCTAATCCACTTAACTCTAAGAGCCAATACTATGGGAAAATTTATTCTACTGGATGATCTGAGTAACAATTTTTGGCCCGGGAAAAGAAATACATTAAGTCTTACTATGCTCATTCTCGCTCAGCTCAAGAAAAAACTGAGAATGCCGAGGCATCTTCTCAGTATTTCTTCAAAATATGGAGGGCCAAAACTATGTAACCTTGGCATATACTTCATTAATGATTTTGATGAGTATAAAACATTGCTTACGCAAGCAAAATTTCTTGAACGAGCTGATGAATGGCAAATTGCTAGGAGGGAATATTTAAGGGCATTTGCTCTCCTCCGTGGTGAACCGTTCAAAAAAATGTACGATAACTGGTCTGAGAATATGAGAACGGTGGTTCTCAATAGATTAGAAACCGAAACTATACGTTTTGCAAAAACTCACCTGTCCCACAAAATTCAAGAATCACTGAAAGATCTACATGATATTAGAACCGTAATTGAAAATGTTTTAAAAATTATACCTTACTCGGAAAAAATAAAAGAAATTCAAAAAAATATTCATTCAATCTCTTTCAAACACACACAGAAAAGATGAATGAAAAAGTCTGTGATAATAAGGGGACAGGCTGTATCTGCAAACCTGTCCCCTTATTTTTTTTGTAATTATACTATTTCGTGATTACGATCTTCTTCGTCGCCTCATACTCTCCAGCAGTCAACCTGTAGAAATACACGCCAGCAGCCTTCTGCTCATCCCACCTCAGTTCGTAGTATCCTGGCTCCTGTCCAACAAAATCATAACGCTTTACTACACGTCCAGTAATATCAAAGATGTCAAAACGGACATTAGATGTCTTGGGTAATTGATATCTGAAAAGAGCATGATTCTTCGATGGATTCGGATAGGCATTTCCTAAAGCATAGACCAGAGGTATTCCTGGTTTGTTCTGTTCCTCTTCAATACCAGGGTCATAGTGGTAAATGTAGAATGTCCTCGTACTCGTCTGAGATATATTCATGTCATACGAATCATCCCAGGCAGAAATAGCGTAATCGATGATCACACTGTCGCCGAGCAACACGACCTGTTCTGGTATCTCAGCCATAAATGTATCGGCATTGACATTATCCATTGCCACACTATCATCATTCCAGTACAGCACGACTCGGGAAACACCATTGAAATCAGATATCGATGCCTGTATTGGATAAGGACCAAATAACGAATCCTCAGGCACACTCGTCGTATCATCAGGAAGACTATCCCACCAGGCAATTGCAGGACCTACACCATCGAGATAGTAGATTGGTGCAGTCATCATATTACCAGCACACGGAGTACCAAACCCTAAATTATTGGTAATCCCTGCCTGCGACTCCAGGGCTACTGCATTGATATAGTTCTCACCATACACCAATGCATCACCATTCCAGGTATATTCTACGTGAATCGAATCGGTACCAGCACCCGCAGTCACGGTTGCCCATAACCATTCCTCTTGTCCGGTCATCCAGTTACTAATCACACCGAGGAGTGTCGTGGCATTGGGAGTCCAGCGGTTGACAGCCCTGGCACTCAGTGCTGGTGTCGCCTCATACACAACACTATTTGGTATCTCATCACCAATCACCAGAACACCAGTATCCTTTTCATCCACCGC
>LJNI01000126.1 GCA_001303225.1 candidate division TA06 bacterium DG_78
TAATAAGAGCAGTAGAAATTCCACTCGCCACAATTGTCGGTTCGACCTCGCCAGCCACGGCAATAGCAGCAAAGGCAGTAATCATACCCATCACCGTTCCCAAAAATCCTAAGAACGGTGCGACCGTGGTGAGACCTCCGAGGAGTGCCATACCACGATCGAGAAACGCTAATTCGATCGCCGCACTTCGTGCTACCATTTCCTCCATAGCGTCTTTACCTTTCTCGGCTTTTTCTAAAACCGCTCTCAAAATCTTTGCTACAGGTGCAGCTGTCTGGTCACAGAGTGCAAGTCCTGCATCAAGACCTTGGGAATCAATTGTTGAGGTGATTTTTTCAAAGAATGTCCGTGGGTTGAGGCGAGCTTTGATAAAAAGACTGAATAGCCGTTCTAAAATCAATCCGATGCCGATGACAGCACAGATAAGCAAGAACCACATCACAAAACCGCCGCCACCTTCAGCACCCAATTGAAATTCCCTTATCATATACAGCCTCCTTTCGTTACTAAATTATATGCATATATAACTGAAAGTCAAGTTCAATGCAATCAGCGAAAAGTATAATGAAATTTGTTCCACTGTCAAGCATATGCGGCAATAATTCAAGGGAGATTTTGGAGCCTGACAGTTGAGACGAAAGCATAGATCTCAATGATCCTTATTTTTCTGCGCTATCGAGAACTCGCTATATAGTAAAGTACGCCACCAATCAATGAGAAGAGACCTGCTCCTAATAAGAAGAATGTCTCAATGCGTGCAAGACTCAGTGAGCCAATAATTAAATCGAATAAATCAGCAGGTCCTGCTGTTCCGAGCATTGGGAAATAGAAGAGCATCCGATAGATATGGAATCCAGCGAGGGCAACGAGCGTGACACTCGCGATAATGGGGAATATCCAAATCGCTCTTGCTTTGATCAACTTTAGCAGTCTCTTGATAATGAGTCCATAGACGATTAAGGAAACTATCGTCAGTAGAATCGCGCTGATAAAAAGAGCTTCTGCTGGAAGATCTGCTCTCATATTAACCTCCTCTGTTAGTAAATTCGAAATCCTAATATCCGCCTCGTGTCTCTCGCGACGTTGAGTCTCGAGACGAAACGGAACACTCGGCGTGAGACAGAAATCCGAAATAAATTTAAATGTTTAAAACCTAAATGACCAAATCGTTTATAATTTTGGAAATTTGAATTTCGATATTGTTTCCGCTTCGTCCCGAGACTCAGCATCGAGGGAGGATTTAGTGCTTCTGCCGAAAATTTCAAAATTTCTAATTTTGTCAAATTTTCGAGCATCCTTGCCTACGGTACCTCTGGTGAAAATCTAATCTCATTCCGTTCCGAAGATTTTCGCGAGAATTTCGAAATTGTCATCTTTACTTTCCTTTTGTTACCTTAAAAAACCGTACATTTGCCACTAATGATAACACACCCGAAAGGAAGAACAAACCATAGGCGATGTAATCGACACCTCCTTTAGGTAACATCATTTTTCCTTCAATACCACAGTACAAAAACTGAATAACTGCGAAGAGGAGAATACCAGTCGGTGCAAAAATCATGAATTGCCACCGTGTCCTTTCTGCGAGTACAATTTCATAACGCCGTGCAATAATACCGAGCACAATAAAAGCAAGCCAAAGCAACAGTGCGCCGAGCACGAGAAGATAATTGGGAATAACAACGAGTGTTTGATACTGTGCAGGATCAATGCCAAAGGGCACAGTGAACAAGATAAGTTGCATCATAAAACCTCCTATAAAAATAAGGCAATGTATGGCAATAAATGGCACTTAAGGGCAACTGACGGCAAAGTACAACATCTAAGGACAATTTAGTACTGCATATTTTATCTGTGTTCATTATTTCTTTCTCTCTTTAGAGAATAAACGAGACGGTTTAAGAGAAACATAGTTTTAGAAGCTCGCTCATCAAATTCGTTATATTATTTTTCATCAATATAATCCTTATAATCCTTCCGTAGTAGCCGTCTCACTCGTTCTTGAAGTTCTCCTAAAGACCTGCGGCTATACGATAAAAATCTAAGATATTCTGGCAAGAAAGCACTATAATAGCCTTCCACAAAATTTGCGCCAATTGAATCTGAGGCATTATTTATCTGTGATCTCATTTTAAACTCACACTTAGGGATTTTCTTAACAATTTTTTGTACCAAGGTATCGAGCTGATCGATACTTTGCCAAACAATCATATTTTTATGCCCCTTACGTGTATTCATGCCAACAGTTGTATAATCATCGCCTTTCACTGCCACCAATTGCCCTGTGTAAAATTCTTCACTTCAGTAGTTTCAATAACTTGTTCGTTAACTGAGTTCCTTTTGAAGGACCAATAATCATACCAGCTGCCTTACCGAGCGCGAAGATGAATCTGCGTGCATCATCATCGTACAACTCATCAACATTAATACGCTGTTTTTTGAGTTGATTTTGGTATATGCGTTCGGAGAAGTCACCCAAATAATCTTTTACCGTTGCCTTTATTTCATCGAGGATGCCTACCTCAAGTTTTGTTCTCACCTTTTCCTTAGGCACAACAGCAGCAACTGGGCTCGGATGACCTTTCAATTCGCTAATGAGTGCCCATGTGGCTTGAAGATCAAATGCTGGCGTTCGATTGAATAAACTTCCGACCAACCTGTCGCCTGCGACATCAACGACGACGCCTTTCTTGTCACCCAAAATCTCTACCGCATCAATTTTTATATTACCGATTGTACTGATTGTTTCGAAAATGACCATTCCCATTTGAGACAGTTCATTTTTTTGTGACTCACCCTGTTTAGTAATAAAGGTCTCTCCAGATCTTAAGATACTGAACGGACAGGATAAACCTTTATCTTCGTATTCCTTTAAAATCTTCTTATCCATGTTACTTCATTCTTTCAATGACTGATTGAACTTTTGATCTGGCTTGTGACGAGCCCATCTCCAAAACACCCTTTTTGACCAAAAAATCTATCACCGAACGCAGCCCTTGCACAAAATCATCGGTTTTATCTTCAGGAAATCTATCTTTAACAATCAGCTTACCATCAACGACACCGATGTAATGCAAAATTTCGCCACCTAAAATACCGAGTCCCTGATTGAGTAATTCTACCCAATGCTCTTTATTTTCTTGACCCCCAAATTCATCGACAAGAAGATTGATCTGCTGAACCTTGGCACTGACGCTCCGTGGTAATTCAAACTTTGGTTTTTCAACCGCGGCAAGTGATGATTTAATGTTTTTGATGACCTCGACAGCATTTCTAGTCTTTTCAACCTCAACGCCGAGATATTTGGATTCATGGGGGAATATTACCACACGGTGTTCACCGTAGCACAGTGATACATAGCTGATGGTTCCTAACAATAAATTATTTGCGATAGCCTCACTCGCGGAAGAAAAGTATGCTACCAATTCTCCGAGTGGTGAAGTAGATGATCCCTTCATAGCCACGGTTGAGCCATCTTCTGCTCTGACCAATGCATAACCGCTTATCCACGGAATCTTATCGAGTATCTCCACTCCTCCTCCATTGTATGTGTCACATTTTAAGCTCGTTTAACTCTCTGCTTAAAATTTTCAAACTTCCTCTTGAAGAGAAGTTTACCGTAAATCTCTGGACCTTCATTGTACAGAAAATCCTCAAAGTTTTTAAAAAACTCTCCGATTGTTTCTGGCTTGAGGGGCGCCTTCGGTGTTACCTTTAACTGAGCCTCGTCGATGTTCAGTGCCTGAATGATCTGTGTATTAACTGAGTTTAATTCTCTCCACCTCTTGAGCAACACAAGGCCGTTCTTCCCGAAGTCTTTGAAGAACACTTCGAGATAGTGTGTCAAACCTGACATAATTCTTCCCGCCTCTTCAGGTTCGTATATCAACCCCTGTTCCTTCAACCACGTTATAACCTTGGTCGCCTCATAACCACCGAGCTTTGATTGAGCAATAATATCGCTCAACTTTCTCTTGCCGTCAATCAATGCAAGAACTTGCCAATCGGTCCTTCTCAACGCGACAGCCGAATCCAATTCCTTTGGTGACTTGGCAAACACGGCGTCCATTGGTGGTAGAGTTTGTTTAATTGTTTCAAACTCAATACGTCTTTTTTCAATACCCTCAGCGAGTTTACCAATTTCCATTGAAATCGTATGCTCTGAACTCATCACACCCGGCTCAAATGTACCCTTATCCAGCTCGACAAAGGATAGATTAAACAATGCCTCCATACCTTTCTGATTGCCATCAGTCGCATGTATGACCAGCCCATCTTTGACATAAATTTCTCCGTTGATCTTGCCCTGTATCTTCAATACCCCTGTTTTCTTGACATGCGTCAAAAATTGTAGCACATCACCGAGATTAAATTCTTTAAAATCTATTTCAAAACCCATTAGTTATATGATCCCTAACCAGTTATGGAGTAAAAAATATACTCTGCCGATTAACAGTGAAATACGAGCCATAACCGTATAACCGAATGAGGCACCAAATGCAATCATCATAAACCAAATTCCCAATTTCGCACCGAATCCTAACACACCCTTGTGTTCCTTTGAAAAATAGAAATAGATGAGCGTCGCAATGACACCAATAATAATTAAGAGATTTGATATCAACACTCCTGGAGAAACACCAGCAAGGGGAAGGAAGGTTGCTTGGAGTTGTGGGAATATTTCACCCTGGATCCGCTGCGTGACAACGAGTGCCATGGCAACACCCATGGTGAAGGTAAGCGGAATACGCACCAACCAACTTATCTTTGGAATGAGAGGAGCAAACATCATCAGTCCAACAATAATCGGGATGAGACTGATGACATTACCCCGGTTGATTAATGGCTCGAAAAGATTAGGCCAGGTAAAATCAAACCAGAGGACGACTGCCCAGTATCCAGCAGACACGCCAACGAAAATATTCTCTGCAACTTTGTAAAAAGGATTATCTTTATATAAAAATGAATATATCGCAAGCGTTAATAATGAGGCAATCCAGACACCGACATTCCAAGACACTATTTTTTTCTCCTCTGGGAAAAAAGAATAATATTCCCAATAACGATAAAAATTACCAACAGTACGTGGACAATCGACTGAGAATCCATTCCACCAACTGCCCTCGCTTTTCTCTCTACCAATGTTTCATATTCAGCCGCTCCTTTTAAACCACCCAGAAGTCCAATTAATTGACCAGATGAAATATAAGGATATTGTTGTGGCGCCATGATAGCAGTTGTCGCACAGGCAATTGGTGTACCGTACCGGGCATTAAAATAAATAATCCAGTGTAGAACACCTGGGTCACCTGCTGATAAGGTCATAACCAGATCAATGTCACGGGCTGATTTCACTGCCCGTCCTAAAGGAAACGAATCAATAGGCGTACCAGTATAATCTGTCCTCACAATATCGGCAACATTCCTGCCGAGACTCACGAGCATTACTGGACCACCTGGTCTGTAGCCAACATTGATATAATCGAGGCCATAGACTTTATTGTACTGTGGTGCAATCTCTTCTAAGGCAAGATTACCTAAGTTACTGCCTGCAGGCCAGAGCCCGAGCATGAACACCCTTAAATTCCTGCGAAAACAGTGTTCTAAAAATGCCTCAGTAGCAGGATATAATTCTGCCTCACTTCCAGGATCATAATCAGCCGAGACAACAACGATTGAACCTTCAGAAAGGGATTCTACTTTATCGTAGACATCCTTAACAGGCTTACTGATATCGACAGGCAGACCGAGCGGAATGAGCATTGGAATTATAACCGCTATTCCCACGAGTAAAAATATTATTCGTCGGTCAAGGTGTTCGAGTCGATCAATAAATTTCATAATCGTATCCGTTTTTCGTAATTCGTATTCGTTCCCTGCCGTTGTTTTCCTGATTTCCCGATATCCTGTTCCCCTGATACCCCTGCTTTCGTATTATCATGCACACATCTATCTCCGTTTCTCCACTTCACCTTATCTCCCTGTCTCAGTTTCACTCTTTCCCTCCACCCATATAGCTTCGTTCAATGCCTAAGAGAACACGCAACGCCATCGAAATCAATCCTAAATCAGCGCCGAAAAGAATTCCCCTTTTCGCGGCGGTGTTCGGTACATTCATGACCCATTCAACAAGAGACGGAAACCCATGCCAGATCCAATAGCCAACTGGCACCCTGCCAATCATGACAATAACTGCAGCAATGAGTAAGAGCGTGGCTTCAGGGGTTCTTGCCCGAAACGCACGAAATGCTGCTGAGGCAACAAAAAATGCCAAGAGCGAAAACATTGTGGCCCCAAGCGGAATATAGAAATTATCAAACAGATAAAGGAACAAACGGCCTTCACGACCCCCAATAAAAAATCCTGCTACCATCATGATGCCCAAAAAGATGAGGAGAATAATACTGTACTGCCAATCTCTCGTTCGTTTTTGAATCCTCTCAGTATTTACCCTTACCAGATTCAAGATACCGACGAAGACAAAAAATGCAATTACTCCTGTGTACCAGTTTTCAAAAGTCTGTGATACATCTTGAAACCCACCCAACGGAATGAAGAAAGCGATAATCATAAAAAACCCACAGCCAAAGACAATAAATAGAGGAAGGGTCTGTTTCATTATTGCACCATAAATAGATTATAAAAAATGTCCGTGCCAAAGAGTCTCGTGAGGACACCGATAATAATAACGATGAAAAAAATCAATTTACCAAAATCCTGACCCTTTAAAGAACCGAGCTGAACAGGTTCTTGTGATAGATAGGCGCTCGCTGCGTACAACTCTTCACCCAGTAGTGTGTAATCACATGCCGCCACAAAAAATGGCAACTGATCAGGAAGCGCAGTCCCAGCAATTTGCACTGCTCCTGTCGAGTATCCTGTTTCTGCCAGAATGAGTGATTCTGCATAAAATTTCCCCAAATAGAAATTGG
>LJNI01000015.1 GCA_001303225.1 candidate division TA06 bacterium DG_78
CACTTACAAAGGTAAACTCGAGAGAAAAGACGATCACTACACTATCACCTGGTGCCAGATCAATGACAGTCTCGGTTGGATTGTATGGAGGGGTTGAGGGTTCGATTTCACAGGTAACGTCGAAAGTCGCACTATCTGTGCCCACGTTTTTCACGGTTGCCTGAGGATTGAGTATAGTACCTTCAGGAAGCAATGTATCTATGTCAATAGAAATTGGTCCTACATCCTGTGCTGGTATAAGATCGCTCTCCCACCACGCGACATCATCGATATCCCAGGCAGCTCCTATGACGTCGACATCACCATCAGGTTCCATGTCAATGGCGTAGACAGCACAGGCACCACTGAACATATTGTCGATGGTGTGTTCAGTAAAATTCCCTTCTCCATCATTCTCCCACCAGGTGATATCGTGTACAGTGTATCCAGCACCTACAATATCGGCATCATTGTCATTATCGATGTCGATAGCAAAGACAGAAAAGGCGCCGTCAAAATCACCGTTGATGGTGTGTTCAGTGAAATTCTCGCTTCCATCGTTCTCCCACCAGGTAATGTCATTGTCGCCACTGGCAGCACCCAAGACGTCAATGTCATCGTCATTATCTAAGTCGATGGCATAAACAGAACGCGCAGTGCCAAAGTTATCATCGATAGTGTCTTTCGTGAAATTTTCACTGCCATCATTCTTGTACCAGATGATATCACTGTAAGTATAATCAGCGCCCAATACATCTATATCATCATCATCATCCAGATCAATAGCATAGACAGACCATCCATTGAAGTTGTCATCAATCGTGTGTTCAGTGAAATTCTCGCTTCCATCGTTTTCCCACCAGGTAATGTCATCTACACTATACGCAGTACCTAAGACATCTATATCGTCATCATCATCTAGATCAATGGCAAAGACCCAATTTGCACCATTGAAGGTACTATCGATAGTATGCTCAGTGAAACTCTCATTTCCATCGTTTTCCCACCAGGTGATGTCGCCTGCATCAGCAGCCGCACCCAGGACATCTACGTCATCGTCATCATCTACGTCAATGGCAAAGACACCACGCGCACGGTCGTAGTTATCATCAATAGTGTGTTTCGTAAAATTCTCGCTTCCATCGTTCTCCCACCAGACGATGTCGTCTGCTCCTTGCGCAGCGCCTAAAACATCAGTATCTCCATCACCATCCAGGTCGATAGCAAAGATACAATAAGGACTATCGAAGTTGCTATCGATAGTATGTTCAGTCCAATTGATTTGGGCAGACAACCATATCGGTAATACCAATACGAAAATTGTAATCATGATAAAACGGTTCATGATGTATCTCTCCTTTTTGCCATACCATAGTTTACTTAACCGTATGGCGCATGTGCGAACACGTTCTGTTAGTACAACAGAAACTGTGTACAAATTATTTGAGCACTAGACAGTTGGGGCGTGTTGAAAAGAATTATTTTTCTCAACTACACCCCAATGCTGAAATACATGTTCATCACCCATTGTTGTACACATTCATAATACATCCGCAATCCCATGGTGGACACCCTGGATTTGAAATTGGTGGACACATGGGTTGTACTGGGCATTGATCTTGAGAAGGATGAGAGATCCACTCCATTTGTTATCACCCCCTTGTTTTTTATTTCTTCGCCTGGTTCTTCTTATTTT
The DNA here is from genome assembly GCA_001303225.1 of candidate division TA06 bacterium DG_78. Lineage (GTDB taxonomy): Bacteria > Hydrothermota > Tepidihabitantia > SM23-42 > SM23-42 > DG-78. The sequence goes on from LJNI01000015.1 coordinate 1,676, forward strand.
GAGAAGTATGACGGTAATGATTATAGTATAATTTTAACATATCGAGGAGATTATGACGCCATTCCTCGCATGCTCCTCGTGTTTTTGATTTCATTCTTAACCCTACAAAAGGGCATCCGCCCATACAAATAGGCAACACGTCGCACTCTCGACACTCTGTTCTATCAAAAACATCCCAGGCGAGCCATTTGTAGACATTTTTTTTCTTTTCTTGATACTTCTGTGGATCACACACGTGCCCCACTGCTTCATCAGTATCTCCTGGATCACTCCAACACTTGTACAAATATCCAGTTGGTCCAACGACGAAGGCATTTACCTGGTCACCTTCGCAGTAATTGAATTTGATACGCGGATACTTGGTCAAATTAAATCCCTTTTCCCAACCAAGCTTCGTTAATTGCACCTCCCAGTCCGAGTACTCCTGATCCTTGAGGCAGCTTCCAGAGACATTTGCACACGCTTCAGTATGGGCCATCACCTTAGCGAAGTATATCGATACTTTTTGCTTGAGTCCGCGCTCCTCTAGTGCGTCCATCACTTCAGCAACGCGATGCGCGTTAGTTTTATCAGTATTTACCCTGATTGATATTGTTTTCAGAATACCCACAGCATGATACTGGTCGTGTACGTCTTTTGGCCCATCGAGTGTGACCTGAACTGTCTCAATCCCCATGTTCTTCAGCCTCTGAGCAATCGGTTTTTTAAGGAGGTAACCGTTCGTAATAATACCTCCAGGATTGTATTGTACGCCATTGGCAGTACAGCTTTTTTCAAACTCGTTGCGTAGATATTCGATGATGTTTAAAACCATGAGCGGTTCACCACCATACCAGTTAGTTGTCATGCTCTCTACTGTTTCGATCTTCTTCTTCACAAACTCAACGAGACCATTTTGAATTTCCGGAGACATGGTTGCATTCTTCCGCGCTTCATAACAATAGACACACCGAAAATTACACTTCAGGGTCGGCAGTATTGTGAGCTTCAAGCGTCGTGAATCAAAACGGGCATTCCTATTACGCACCTTTAGGATATCAAGTTCGTCGATACCATCTTCGATAAGGAAACCTCCCACGAGGAGTTTATCGCGAAGCTCCTTTTTAGCTTTGGTGTTAAATCGATAGGTATGAGGAGACGCCAATATATCCTGGACCTGACGGTATTTTTGTTCAGTCAAGGTAGCGAACCCTCCAGTCATACAGTTGTATGCGAGCTTTGTTCCGTCATCAGATTCAAAGAATTTGTTATATTTTGATGTTTTCATTGAATACTCCTTTATACTAACAACCCCAAACCATATGCATATGCCCTATCTGCTCAATACATAATTATTATACACGCAAGACCTAACAAAACCCCTAACACAGCAATGTGGCGTTATTCGTGCAGTTTCTCATGTGGATTAGGGTTAAGTAAACGTCAAATAGTAGAAGTGATGCTTAATTTTCTTATTTCAAGACCAAAAATACGAGTAGACCGCATATTACGGCAATGATACTCATAATAATGTAGGTATAAAGATTCTGCCTTTTTTCTTTTATCTTTTGTAATGAAAAAAACGTCGTGAGGGAGTCACTCATCCCTTGAATGCCTGTTTTAATTTCTTTAGACACGTTTAGAAGTGAAATATCAAAATCTCTCGCAGCATCAAATTTAAGACACATAACATCAATTGTTTTTTGATAAATAGACAACATGTTTTTGATTTCTGCGAACGCCTCTTTAGTAGTCGTACTAAAATTGCTACCAACACGCATGAGGCTCTCATCCATTTTTTTCACAAAAGATGTTTGGTTTTTATTTAAGTCATCTAATGTTTTCCCTAAGTCATTAAACAGGGGCTTCAATTCGTTGACGTTTTCGCGCGAATGCTCCTTGAGATTTTCGATCGAATTTTGTAATTTATCAAGGCTGAGATTTAGTGATTTTTGTAACAGCGCAATCGATTTTTTATGTTCATCAGATAGCGCTATGAGTGATGAATCGAGGGCACTAATTACTTCATCGAGCCGAATCGCTTTGCGTAAGTCAACGAGTGCAGTTTCAACACCTTTTATAGTACCATCGAGACGTATCATATCGTCCTTCAGTTTTTCCTCATCGATTTCCTTAGACTTTTGAGGGGGGGGAGGTTCTCGAGGCGAAGCAGGTTTTTGAGATATTGTTGGTTTTTCCTCAGCAACCTTCTCCTCTTTTTTTATAGATATCTGGAATTCATTGGCTAAATCTTCTCTGCTCAGTGCAGCATATGTTTCGGTTATTCGCTTAACTGTCTCTCTGCTCGGTGTGCCAAGTTTTTTGATTTTTTCTACTGCATGTATGATTTCTTCTACATTACGTTCGGCACGGTGCTTGTCGATGTATCTAAATAAATATATTAATGCTTCACTTCTTTCATCGAGCCTATAGTACAAATCTGCGGTGACTAAATCGATTTCTGTATCCTTTGGGTTATATCTCAATATTTTCCTACAGAGGGCAAGGGCATTTCTTGAGAACTTTTCTTGTCTGAATACCTCGACACCCTTTTTGTAGGCATCAATTGCTTCTTTTGTATTATTACTTTTTATGTATAAATCACCGATTCGATTATAGAGATTCCCATCTTTTGGATTTAAGACAATCGCCTTTTTGAGTTCTTTAATTGCTCCAACTATATTCCCCTGTGTTTCTAATTCGACAACGTTCTTTAAGATATCGCTTAAATTTTTACCCTTTCCTGTGATGTGCATTTACATACTCTACATTAATGTTACTTAAATCGCTCCAAATGTCAACAGTGAACCTTTCTGTTCAAATCATGAACGGAGAGCTTTGCGTTGAGTCTTTCTCTTAACGAGTGTTTCAAACAGTTTCGTTGTTTCAACACTCGGTGTGGTTTTAAGTTCGCGAGCCAGGGTTTTTTCAAGTGTAGCATAACAATTCTGAAGGGGTCTCACATCATTGAGACCTGCATAACAACGCATTGCTAAGCAATAGGCTGCTTCATCATAGGAGTCTTTACGAATTATACAATTGCAGAAATGTACTGTTTTCTGAAGATTGCCAATCTTGTAGTGACCGTAACTCAGCTTTCTCAGAACATCCAGATAAACTCCTTCATAATATTTACGCTGTTCTTGACACCAATTACCATAAAAATCCTCCATAAAACCATCTCGATAAAGGGAGATCGCTTCTTCATATTTAATGAGACCAGCTCCAAGATTGCCATCCTGTACTAATTGGTCGCCAGCTTTCGTCAACTTCACAAATTCTTCGGTATCGATCCAATAGCGGTGTTGAGAAGAAAGTGCATACCCTAAACTATTATAAACGATGATTTTTTTGTCAACTGCCTTCCTTATCCAGTAGAGAGCATTATAGAAGAGCTGTTTGGACGTGCTTGGATTATGGTCAGGCCAGAATGTATAGATAATTTTTTCACGTGTCATCGTTTGTTTTGGATTAGTAATAAAAAATGCGAATATTTCTTGGAATCTTTTAGTACGCAAGCGGTTTGTTTTTATTTCCTTTCCATGTATGAAGATGTGTGTTTTTCCAAACAGCTTGAAGATAAAATCATATTCCTTTAGATCGGGCTCGATCGAACTGGGGATAGTATCGGAGTAAGGCAGCTGTAGTATTATGTGTTGAAGATAAGATGATTTAAATTTTGCTTTTTTTATAAATTGTATAATCTCACGATTGCGTTTTAATGTATGCGTTAATAGGAAGTCGTAAGAATATTTTTCAGCTAATTTGAGCGATTCATTGATAAAGCTACGTGCTTTTTTCTCGTCTTTTTTGAGAAGGTAAAGTCGTGCCTTTTGGAGAAAGAAAATCATTGTTTTGTATTTTGATTTTTTAAATTTTGACCGCGCCTTATTTAAAATATCTGCCGCTGTTCTAATTTTTTTTAAGGATAATTCGATTTCCACTTTTGTTATCATATGCCCAATTCTATGAAGGGTTGGTATAGGTGATGTAACGGCTTTATCAACATATTTTTTTGCCTGATATAAATCTCCCCGTGCTAAATTGAGTTTTGCCAGTTCTGTCCAACAATCAGACAGGAGTATGTTATTATTAAGCTCTGATGCTAAATGTAATGCCTTATTGAGTAATTCCATGGCCTGTGCTAATTCTTCACTTAAAATCCTGTTTTGTGCGAGGAATAGATAACAATTACATAACATCGTTTTATCATTATACAGATGTGCCAATTTGATTCCTTCCTCAAATAATTCTCCTGCCTTTGTAAGATTTCCCTGAAGCATCAAAGTATATCCCAGATTATTTAACGCTAATATCATAACGGATGATGGGTTGGATCGCAGTCTGCTTACGAGATCCTCAAGACAATGTTGTGCATCCAAAAAATCACCTATATCGATGTAGGCAGCGGCGAGATTATGAAGTACGGTATTTGTATAACGTCCACCATCGAGTCTCTTGCCTACTTTTAATGTTTTCTTAAGAACTTCGATGGCGTCTGTAATGCGGCCTTCAGACCAATAGGCAAGACCGAGGATATTCAGAAATCGTACTTGCAATTTTCGGCTTCTGAGATGTCTGGAGCGAAGTATCGTTTTAATTCGACGATTTACCTGCTTGTATTCACCACGCAGTAGTTTAATTCCTAATTGACTATGGATTGTTCTGAAAAATTCATAGTAGTTTTTGTTTTGTCGTGCACAGCGTTTCGATTTTGCGTAATAACTCTGAAGACCTTTGTGATCACCTCTGTTAAAACATATCCAACCCGTGAGTCGAAGTAAACGTGGACTCTTGTTAATAATAGATGTCGGGATATGTTCAATATGGCGTCTGAACAAATCAAATTTGCTAATTGACATATCTTTATCTTCATACTCCTCGATTAACCGAGCGAGTGCATGGAAGTTCTTTGCCTCGAGATAGTGATTTAACGCTTGAGAGAGAACACCTTTCTTTTCCGCATATAGACCAGCCTGATTTTGAAATTGGCGATAGAGATTGGCTTGCCTCAATTTATTGGTGAGAAAATTACGGAAAAGATGATGATATGCATATTGTGTTTTTGGGATATCAAATGTTGACATAAATAGGTGCTTTTTTTGCAACTCTTCTAAAATGTGTTTAGAGTCGTGCCGAGACAAAAGGAAGTCACATGCATCAGAGGACAGGTAATCTAAGACTGACGTTGCTGTAATAAAGTATTTCATGCCGTCATCGAGAAGAGCATATATTTCTTTATCAAAATAGGCGTACAATCGATTGAGGAGCGATTCCTTTCCCTTGATGAAGGTTGTTTTTGATGTCGCAGGTTGAATTAAAAATTGGAGACAGGTTATCCAACCTTCAGAATCGACTCGTAACTTATGTAACTCAAGGGATTTTGGTGTATAACCACCAAAATGTTCACACAATAGTGTGATTTCATCTTTCGTAAATTTAAGATCTTCTTGATCAATTTCCCACACTTCATTTTTGATTTGAAAGCGATCTAATGAAAATGGAAGAGCACTACGTGTGGAAGCCACTATCGAAACATTTGTTGGCAGATTGTTCAATAGGTATTCAAATCCTGAAATAATTTTTGGTATTCTATAAATTTCATGAAGATCGTCAAAAATAAGGAGTATCTTTTTACGCGAGAGTTCAACCAATTCGTTAATAAGCGTGCCGAAGAGAATTTCGAGTTTTATTTCTTGCTGACTTGCATTACGTATAAGTGCGCGTGTCCTTTTACCAAATTGAGGAATATGTCGTTTTAATCCTTCAATAATGTACTGTATGAAAAAATTAATATCTTGGTCTGATGTATCAATATGGTACCAGAGATAAGGAGTGTGCAGTTTTTTTATAAATTGGGTAAGGAGTGTTGTTTTGCCATAACCTGCATTGGCGCAGATGAGAATTAATTTTTTTTCAATATGGGATTGAAGCATGTGTATCAGTCGATTGCGATTCACTGTGTAATCTGGTACTCTCGGTGGAATAATCTTTGTTTTTAAAAGCAGTTCTTCCATTCGTTCATTATATTCCATAGTAATTTGTATGTCAATGAAGCAGTAGAAATTTCTAATTATCCATCTCAAACGGACAGATATTTTGATTACAGTGATATAAAATATTAAAAAATGAGTATCGTGCGTATACTATTTATTCTGCCTATGATTGATAACAACCATCTTTGGGCTTAGCCGACAGAGCGTATGTCAAACAGGCAAGCCCAAATATGAAATAGAAATGGCTGTTATTTTATTATCCGTTTCCGTTGAGTATACAGATCGGATCAGGATAGACTAGTGGACAGACTCCCCACGGTGGAATCCTTCCGGTGATACCGCTACCTTCATTTTCAGGTTCGATTAGATAATCCATTCTTTTCACCTCCTCTTTATTGTTGGCGCCTTGGACAGAGCCAAAATGTTCCAGTTAATGCTTAGTTCTGTTACAATGATAGCGGGACCCCCTAACAAAATCCCTAATACAAATTACAGATTAGGGAGGTGTAGGTAATTTTTCTTCGAAATATCAAAGACTTTTGAGTCTTAATTCAATACGATAGCAGCATTATGTGGAAGCTCAGGTTTTTTTCAAAAGCTGTTCATCATAGAGATTTCGGTAAATATGACAGGTGCTGTATAACTCGTCATGCCTACCTTGTCCTACAATTGTTCCCTGATCCAAGACCAGAATTTTATCGGCATTCTGGATTGTTGATAAACGGTGTGCGATGATAAAAGTTGTACGATTTTTTAAGAGATGTGCAAGTGCACGTTGTATCAACCGTTCGGATTTCGAATCTAATTGTGATGTTGCTTCATCGAAAATCAAAATTTTGGGATTCTTAACCAAAGCACGGGCAATGGCGATACGTTGGCGTTCACCGCCAGAGAGGTTGACACCGCGTTCACCAACTTTTGTTTCATATCTCTCTGGTAAATTCTTTATAAAAACATCGGCATGGGCCAATTTTGCTGCTTCTTCTATTTCTGTATCAGTTGCATCATGATTACCAAATTTTATATTCTCTTTTACCGTGTCAGAAAAGAGAAAGGTTTCTTGAGAACATATTCCAATAGTGTTCCGTAATGATTTCAGTTGTGCGTCATGGATATCTTTATCATCAATCAAAATCCTTCCTCGTGTTGGTTCGTAGAATCGTGGTATTAATAATACGAGTGTTGTTTTGCCAACACCACTCCGTCCCACAATAGCACATACCTCATTGGGTTCTGCTTCGAAGGATATGTTCTTGAGCACTAATTCTTTTTCGGGATAAGCGAAAGAGACATTTTCGAAGACAACTTTGCCCTCTGCAACTTTCATTTTTTTCGAACCATCCCTTTCCGGCTTTATATCCAACATTTCGAAAATTCTTTCTACAGCAGCCAGAGAATGTTGGACGCTCACATTGAGATTAAATAAAACTTGTGTCGGCCCAAAGAGATAGCCAATAAACGAATTAAAAGCAATGAGTCCGCCGACCGTGAGATTGCCCCTCATAATTTCAGCACATCCGTACCAGATGAGGACAATTGGTCCGATTGCAGAAATGATAACCGAAGAGATGACAGCGATGGTGCTGAAGATATCCCGGCGTATCTGTGTTCGGATGGCATTCTTTATCCTCTTTAACATTCTTATTGTTGCCCATTTCTCGCCAGTAAAGGCCTTTATGACTGAAACTGCTGATAGTAACTCTTGTAAATCCTTTTGCACCATAGCATACTGTTCCTGCACAGCGTAACTCATTTTGCGCAATCTCTTATTGAATACGAGGAGAGACAAGAGGTAGAGGGGAAGAATACAAAAGCATATGAGTGCGAGTTTCGGATGAATATACAGGGTACAGATGACGCCGGCAATAAAGGTGAGTATATTTTGTCCTGCTGAAATGAGGGTATCTGCCAAGAGTCCTTGTACTTGATTAACATCGTTACTGACACGTGCCATCAAATAGCCGGTCTCGCGTTTATGGAAGAATGTGAGAGAAACTTTTTGTACATGCTCAAATAGCCGTAATCTTATATCAAACAACACCCGACCACGAAATGTCGTGAGGAGATAATTTTGTATAAATACAGAAACTGTACGGATGATGAGAACGCTGATGAGAACCAATCCAATGATGTTTAACAGTTGGAAACTTTTCAGTACGATTACTTTATCAATGAGGTAACGCGTGAGAAAAGGCATGGGTAGTTGCAATCCTACAGAAAACAGCATGAAGAAAAAAGCGAGGACTCCCTTTCTCCAGTACGGTTTGAGGAATTTTAAAAAGCGTCGAATTGTATCAATGTCTATTATCTTCTGTGCCATTATAAGATTTATTTAATGTATCATAATAAATTTTCATGTGAAAGTCAAGGAAGAAAATGCGCTAGTGTAGTATGCATTGGGTTAATATTGACATATTCAAAAAATAGAATAGAATAAAAAAATGACTGTCTTTATCAAAAATGCTTCAGAAATTCTTACGATGACCGATGGGATCGGTGTAGTCAAAAATGCGTCAATATTTGTTGAAGATGGTGTTTTCAAACAGATCGGAGCACTCAAATGTCCTCAAGAGTGTCTGACGATCGATGCTCAGGGCTGTGTCGTCTGCCCAGGGTTTGTGGATTCTCACACACACCTTGTCTTCGGAGGTACCCGGGAAGACGAGTTTGCAATGAGACTGAGCGGTGTAACATACGAGAGGATTGCCAAGGCAGGCGGTGGTATTGCAAATACTGTAAAAAGGACACGCACCGCAACAGAGAACGAGCTCTATCACATAGCTTTGAAGCGAATAGCGCATCTCATCAGACACGGAACAACGACCGTCGAGATCAAGAGTGGTTACGGACTTTCTCTGAGCGAGGAATTGAAGATGCTGAGGGTCATTAACAAACTGAAGAGGGATGCTCAGATCGACATTATCCCGACGTATCTTGCCCACACTATTCCCCCGAAGGTGAAACGCCGCGACTACGTCGATTGTATAATCAAAGAACTAATTCCAGAAATTACACAAAAAAAATTGGCTAATTTCTGTGATGTATTTTGTGATAAAATTGCATTCTCGAAAAAAGAGAGTGAAAGAATTTTATTAAAGGCAAAAGGGTGTGACCTGAAGCTCAAAATACATGCAGATCAATTCTCTAATTCTGGTGGTGCTTATTTAGCTGCAGCATTGAAGTGTGTCTCTGCTGAACATTTGGAGTATACTACGAAAGGTGCTATTGGGGCGATGCATAGAGCAGGTGTTGTTCCGATACTCTTGCCTGGTGTTTCGTTTTTTTTGCAGCTTGATAAAAAACCTGATATTAAAACTTTCAGAAAGACAAAGTCGGCAGTGGCGATTGCTTCTGATTTTAATCCTGGTTCCTGTATGATTTATTCAATGCCGAAGATTATCTCACTCGCATGCTTTATATACGGTATGCGAATCGAAGAAGCATTAGTAGGTGCAACAAAAAACAGTGCTCAGGCACTTGCTCTTGCTGATACAATCGGTAGCATTGAACAAGGCAAACAAGCTGATATGGTTATATTAGATGTTGATAACTATAAGAAAATTCCGTATCAATTCGGCGAAGATATGGTTAAGTATACAGTAAAAAAAGGAAGGATAATCTATGGAAAAGATCGTTGAGTGTATTCCTAATTTTAGCGAAGGAAGAGATCAATCAAAAATAGATCAAATTCTCGATGCAATTCAGAGCGCTGGTGTACAGTTACTTGATCAGGAAAAAGATCCTGACCACAATCGTGCTGTCGTAACATTTGTTGGTGAACCAGATGCAGTGCTCGAGGCAGCCTTCAGAGGAATAAAAAAAGCATCAGAATTGATCGATCTGACAAAGCATAAAGGCGAACATCCGAGAATGGGCGCAACCGATGTTGTTCCTTTTGTACCGATAACTAATGTTACTACGAGAGAGTGTGTTGAGATGGCAAGGCGATTAGGTAAACGTGTTGCCGAGGAATTGAAGATTCCTATTTACCTCTACGAAGCTGCAGCAACACGACCCGATCGAGAAAATCTCGCCAACATCAGGAAAGGCGAATTCGAGGGCTTGCGTGATGAGATTGAAACAAACCCTGTTCGCCAACCAGATTTTGGCGAGCCAAAGATTCACCCGACAGCAGGAGCTACTGTCATTGGAGCACGTTTTCCGCTTATTGCCTTCAACATAAACCTTACTACATCTGATGTCTCTATTGCTCAGAAGATTGCGCAGTCTCTCAGATTTGGAAGTGGCGGTTATCGGTATGTTAAATCACTCGGCTTTATGCTGAAGGAAGAGAATCGTGCTCAAATCTCATGTAACATGACAAATTACACAAAAACTCCTCTCTATCGAGTCTTCGAGACTGCCAAACGTGAAGCGCAGCGATACGGCGTTACGATTAAAGAATCCGAAATTGTTGGACTCGTGCCAGAGAAGGCATTAATCGATACAGCGATATACTATTTACAACTCGATCGGTTTAATGAAAATCAGATTCTTGAATACAAACTTCATGGAAAAGGTGGGAAACAATCGATATTAGAGTTTCTACATGTTTTAGCACTCGCACGGCCAACACCAGGGGGCGGTAGCGTTGCAGCGCTACACGCTGCACTAGGATCTGCGCTCTTGTCGATGGTAACCGGGATTACTGTTAATAAGACGAGAAACAAAGAATTGAAGGATTCTCATGGATTTTTAAAATTACAGGCGTACGAATTCTATAAGTTTATCGAAAAAGATAAAGATGCGTTTGACAAAGTGATGGAGGCATTTAAGTTACCCGAGGATTCTGAAACTGATAAGAAGAAAAAGAATAACGCCATCCAGGATGCCCTCAAGATTGCTGCTCAGACGCCTTTTGAAGTGTGTAAGAAAATACTGTTTATGTACCCCTATGCCGAGACATTAGCTCAAAAGGGATTAAAGAATGCGATTTCAGATGTTGGTGTAGCACTCTATTCATTTCACAGCGGATTTAATGCTGCCCGCGTGAATGTACTTATAAATCTAAAATCAATTACAGATAAAGAATTTAACGAAACTGTTAAGACAGAACTTGATTCGCTCAAAAAACAAGAAGAATCTTCATACCAAGAGATTGAAAAAATATTCTTGACAAAGTTATGAAAACAGATATAATTTAATTGGTAGGCTTAGTATGTCACTGGATATCATAGAAAAAAGCAGAGTATACATTCAGAAAGGTCAGTTCGAAAAGGCTCAAATTATCTTGCGACGTGCGCTCAATGAGGATCCTAACCATGCAAAGGCAGTAGAGCTTTTCGGTGACCTTGCAGTTAAATTGGGGAAAAACGATGAGGCGATCAGCCGCTATGAACGTGCGAGTAATATCTACAGCAGTAATAAAAACTATGTTGAAGCAGTACTCTGTCTCGAGAAAATACTGAAAATTGATAGAACGAAAAACGAACTTATCTCACGCATCGCTAATTTATACAAATCGGCAGATTTCCCCAACGTGACGATAAAGAAATTTATCGAATTCTGTTCACGGGCACTTGAGAATAAAGAAGAGGCAACTTTCATATCAGGTTTGAAGGAGATTATTGATTTACAACCGAAAAACCTCGCACTGCGACTTTCGTTTGTTAAAGTTTTACTCTCGCTTAATCGCTCACAAGAAGTAGAGGATGAGTTGAGTACATTGAAGCTACTTGCCGAAGAAGCTCATGATGATCATATACTTGATGAGATTGAAAAATTGTCACCCAAGTATGATGGTGGCGATGAAGAACTCGACCCAAAGAGCCGCATTGAACTCGGTAAACTTCTCTATGAAATAGGTTCGAAAGATGAAGCGCTCGTCGAATTTCACAAAGCAGTAGATGATTTAATCAACACTAATGATAATGATGAAGCCATACAGGTACTCAACCATATCATTGAGATTGATCCAGATAATACAGAGGCTAAAAAGAAACTGGACGAGTTAAAACCAGAACAGGCTCAAGTTGCAGAGACACCAACAGAAATACAACCCGAAGAAATAGTGGCAGGAGCAACTGTCGAGGAAGTTATCCCTGAAGCAACGGTTATTGAAGAGAAGCGTGTAGAGGAACCTCCTGCAGAAGAAATCGCTTCCACCGAGGCTGAGGAAGCAACTTCAGAAGAGCCGCAAGAGGAGGCAGCACAAGAAGGGGTGGAGTTTCTTCAGGAATTGAGTGATGAAGTCGAGGGCTTTATTGCCGCTACCGACTCAGAGACGTCGGTTCAAGACCAGACTGAGGATATTCCGCCATTAGAAGGACAAATTGCTGATATTGAATTCCTATTAAAAGAGGCAGAAGAGCGACCCGCAGCACCGAGTTTCGAAGTAACACAGGCGTTTGATGATTTCCGAAGAAATATTATTTGGGAACCAGAGGATGCAAAGAAGATACTGGTGTTTACGAAGACGGCGTACGATGCTGAGTTATATGAAATTTCACTCGATTTTATACAAGGAATAAAAGAAAACAAAGAATTATGGCCGCGCTCTCTGGAACTCATCGGTGGTTCACTCATCAAGTTGGGCCGATATAATGATGCAATAAAGGCCATTGGAGCAGCAATATTCAGTAAAGAAATACCAGAGTCTGACAAGGTTGAATTACGTTATCTATTCGCATCTGCCTATGAGGGCGTGGGTGATTTTGAAAATGCACTGCGAGAAATAGAACATATCATGCGGGTTAACCCTCACTATAAAGATGTGAAAGAAATTTATGAACTGCTCGGTGGAAAGGAATTGCTCGAGACATCACCACCGACCGTTACTGAACAAGCGGTCCCGAGTACTACACCAGTCAAACAAGCAGTCACCGAAGAGTTACCTACTGAGGAAAAACCAAAAGAAAAAGTCGATGAGGGCTACCCAACGATTGAGGAACCCCCACCTGAAGAACCTAAAGAAGCAGTGTCTGAAGAGAAAGCGGTAAAGAGATTACCAGAGGAGATACCAGAAATTGAAGATCAGGGTGAGAAGATTTCTTTTTTGTAGAGTGCGAGGAGGATAAGTGGACTATCAAGAGTTTTATAACCTCATGTCTGAGCCGTTTGCTAATCACCCTGACCCAAAATTTTATTTCAACTCGCCACAACACGCTGTTGCGCGAGAATATTTGCTTCATGCAGCGCGAGGAACGAGAGGGCTTGCAGTACTCTCTGGTGACATTGGTACTGGTAAAACAACATTGTCGCGTAAAATTTTAAGTGAATTATATTCACTAGGTAAGTATCAAGTCGGTCTTATAGTTTTGACACACTCTGATTTTTCTCCTGGTTGGCTCTTTGTGAGGATTGCGAATCTTATTGGTTTGAGAGACTTGAATACATCCACGACTGAAGTGATCTCCCGTATATCGCAACGACTCAATGAAATATACCATCGTGGCGAAAAGACGGTTGTCATTATCGATGAAGCAAATAAAATTAAAGACATGGAAATATTGGAGGAGATTAGAGGGCTGTTGAATCTTGAAATCGCTGATACGAGGCTTATTTCTTTTATCTTGAGTGGTTTACCTGAACTAGAACATTTTCTTGCCTCAAATCGCGCACTCAATCAGAGAATTGCAATTAAGGTCAAACTCAAACCAATGGGCAGTGATACGATAAGGGCATACGTTAATCACCGTCTCACAATTGCTGGCGCTGCACAGGAGATATTTTCAACTCAGGCACTGGATTTGGTTTGCCGTTTTTCCGAAGGAAGACCGAGAATTGTTAACATTATCTGCGATAATGCACTCTTAGAAGGTTATATCCAAAAGAAGAGAATGATTGACGAATCTATAATTGAACAAGTCATTACTAATTTAGGGCTGAAATTCGGATAATGGCTGAACTCGGTGAAGTAAAAAGAAAAATTGCCGAATTCGAAGTAAAGGGAGATATTGATAAAGCAATAAAAGAGTTAGAAAAAGCAGTTAAATCATTCCCAAAAGAAGGTTCTCTATTTAATAAACTCGGCGATTTATATCTTAAAAATGACCGTCAAAAAGATGCACTGGAAACATATGAAAAAGGCGCTCGGATATTTAAAGACGAAACATATTTTCCCAACGCAATAGCACTGTGTAAAAAAATTCTGAGGATTGACAAAAATTGTACCGAAGTTTATGGTCTCTTAGGCGAACTACACAAAGAACTTGACCAACGCGGAGAAGCTGCGAATTATCTCCTTGAATATGCTGACAGAAAGATGAAGGAAAACGAACTCGAGGTTGCGCTCCACACGTATAATACAATCAAAGAATTAGTGCCAAACAATGCAAAGATTTTGCAAACCATTTCTGCAATTTATGAACAGATGGGCAAAAAGGATGAAGCTGATGCATTTCTCAAGGAGGCAGAGAAGATCGAGAGCGAACAGGGGAGACTTCGAGAGACATTGACCGCAAAAGTTGAAACGGCTCCAGACACTGCTGCTGAGACGAAAGTAGAAGAAACGGTAAAAGAAGAAATTGCTGAGACGGTGAAGGAAACGGAAGAGGTGAAGGAAAAGGAAGAGGAGGAGGAAAAGGAGGAGCCAGAGGAAGCAGGTCCTGAAGCACAAGAAATAAAGGCACCACCTGATGAGGAAGTTGAAAAGGAGATTCCCCCGGAAGAAGCTATTTCTCCTGATGTGGATGAGTTGAGGGAAGAAGAGGAACAAAGAGAAGAAGTCAGTGTCAAAGATACAGCAGCAGTAGAGTTGTCAGAAATCGAGCGGACTGTGGAGTTGGGTGAATTGTACCTTAGTCTGGGTTCTGAAGATGAGGCAATTGACTGTTTTCGCAATGCCGCACTTGGCGCATGGAATAAAAAAGATTATGACCAAGCCATGAAACTCAACAAGAAAATTGCTGATTTGAGACCATTTGATTTAAAATCACGTCAGCAACTCATAGAAATTAATAAACTCCGAGGGGACAAGGAACTCATGGTTAAATCCATGCTCGATTTGGCTGAAACACTCAATCGTCGAGATGCAAAGAGCGAAGCGCGTGCCCTCTATGAGAAAATATTAGAAGTTGATCCTGAGAATGTCACGGCAAACGAAATGCTCGTAGTATCTGAGCACCCTAAGGATTTTATTGATCTCGGAGAGGTTCTACGAACAGAATTAGAAGAAGAGAAAAAAGTCGGTGCTGTTCAGAGTATCGATGAACTGATATCTGAATTTCGTCGTGAAGTCTTTGAGTCTATCGGTGAAGGAGACTACCGATCTCACTATGATCTTGGTGTTGCCTATAAAGGCATGGGCCTATTCCAGGAGGCAATCGAGGAATTCGAGATTGCATCAAAAGATGAAAACCTAAAACTGAAGGCGATCGAAATGATTGGTTCGTGTTTTTTTGAACGGGACAAAATCGAAGATGCTCTACGAGTGCTCAATGAAGGACTTAAGGTGAGTAATCGGCCAGCACAGGAATATTTTGGCATTCATTTTCACATTGGTCGGTGCTATGAAAAGGAGGGTAATCTAACCAAGGCCTTAAAGGCTTATATCCAGGCGTACAACATCGATAAGAAAGTTCCAGATCTCATAAAAAAAATTAATAAACTCAAGAACGAACTCTCTGCAGAATTGGAAAAAAGAGGTCGGAGTACGAGACCACGAAAATCTAAAGTGTCCAAGCCATCAAAGAAAAAATCTAAAATTACCTACTTATAGTGTAGATTATGGGCTATGAGAGCTTTTATAAATTAAAAGAGCACCCATTCAGTTTTGCAACTGATGAGAAATTTTATTATAATTCACCGCAGCATTCTAAGGCATTGGTCAAACTTTTCCATTCGGTCGAAACCGAAAAGGGTTTAGCACTCCTCATCGGCGATATTGGGACGGGTAAGACTACCCTTTCACGACGCCTCTTAGATCAACTCATCGATAAGGAGATAGAGGCAACCCTTCTGGTTATCATTCATTCTGAAATCACGTCATTGTGGTTTTTAAAAAAAATTGCTTTGATGTTAGAAACATCAGTAGATTCTGAGAATAAATTAGAAATAATTACGGCAGTGTATCACCGCCTTATTGAGTTCAATAATAAAGGGAGGAAAGTCGTCATCCTCATCGATGAGGCGAACATGTTGCAAAAAAAGGAAATTATGGAAGAAATCAGAGGACTGCTCAACCTCGAATCAGATAGCGGCAAACTTTTAAACTTTATTCTCTTTGGTCTGCCAGAAATGGAGGATTATTTAAAACTTGACCCACCACTCTATCAGCGGATTGCCGTTCGTTGTGTGCTCGATCCACTCGATGAGGAGGCTACGTACAGCTATATTAAACACCGTCTTAATGTTGCGGGATGTGAGAAACTGCTCTTTAACAATGATGCTATGAAAAGAATATATCAATACTCCAAGGGAATTCCCCGCACGATTAATGCAATATGTGATAATGCACTCTTAGAAGGGTTCCTTCTAAAGAAAGAAACCATCGATGAAAAAATAATTGAAGATGTTTGTCACGACCTTGGACTCGTATTACAAGGTAGTTGACCAAGGTAGCGTTGAAACGACTTCATTTTTTCTTTAAAAAGTCACTCTTTATACTCTATCACAAGACCCACGCGAGGAAATACGACTGTGTACGCTGACCTCCACATTCACTCAACCTATTCTGATGGTTTATTTACACCATCAGAAATTGTCACTATGTGTAAAGAACTACGCATTGAAATGATTGCCATCACAGATCATGATACAGTCTCCTGCATTCAAGAGACTAAAGATGCGGCCTGTAACATACTCGACATTATCCCAGCCGTTGAAATGAGTTCGAATATTGGTGAAATAGATATTCATATTTTGGGGTATTATATTGATTGTGAAGATGGAGGATTGTTAGAATACTTTGAAGATTTTAAACAGCACCGTTGTGCACGAGCAAAGAGAATTGTTGACAAACTCTTTCATGATGGTATCGAACTCAATTTTGACCACATAAAATCAGTACATCAGAACAGTTCTTTAGGGAGGCCACATATTGCAGAGGCCTTGGTTGAGCATGGATATGTCAATTCGATCAATGAGGCTTTTGTCAAATATCTTGGTTATCAGGCTCCCTATTACGAACCGAAAAAGGATATCCACCCTAAAGAGGCAATACGAAAAATCAGAACATGGAAAGGAATTCCGGTCATCGCACATCCCGGAGTTATAAATGACGATACATTGATCCATCAGTTGATTTCAGATGGTATCTATGGGATCGAAGTATGGCATCCAGACCACAATCAACGTTGTCAAGACAAATTCTACGCAATAGCAAAAAGGGATGGATTATTAATGACTGGTGGTTCAGATTTCCATGGTTTTCAAGGTACATATTCTCAAATAGGAAAATACGGTTGCGGTGAGATTGAGGTTCTCCGACTGAAAGAATGTTGGGATTGCGAAAGGTAATTAATGTATGAGGAGGTTACTTGAACACAGAAGAGATTAAGAGTATATTACCTCATCGTCCTCCTTTTTTATTTGTTGATGAGGTTGTAGAGATGAGTGAGAAAAAGATCATCACAAAAAGGAATATACGCTCCGATGAATACTTTTTCACCGGTCACTTTCCGAATGAACCAATAATGCCAGGTGTGTTAATTGTTGAAGCACTTGCCCAGACTGGCGGCGTCATGCTTCTACGCAAACATAAAGGTGCAATTCCGCTGTTTCTTGGTATTGATAAGGCACGTTTTAAAAAAATTGTACGACCAGGTGATACACTTATTATGGAAGTAGAATTATTACAGGAACGTGGCAAGATTGTGAAGATTGCTGGTGTAGCAAAAGTTGATAATGATATTGTTTGTGAAGCGACAATAATGGCTGGTATTAAAGTGTGACTAGGAGATTGACATTACGAAAGACTCATTGCTTTAATAATGATACTGTACAGTATTAGTACAAAAGCGAAGATAGATAAGTCTGTTATTATCGGACCATATGCAATCATCGAAGATGATGTAGAAATTGGCGCCGATACCACGATCGGTAGCTATGTCGTTATACGTAAAGGGACGAGAATTGGTACAGGTAATGCGATTCATGCGGGAGTGCAGCTGGGTGTTGATCCACAGGATCACCACTTTCATGGTGAATCTTCTTGGTGTCTCATAGGCGATGACAATATAATAAGAGAATATGCGACAATTTCGCGAGCTACTGGTGAGGGAGAACAAACTGTGATTGGAGATGGTAATTTTATCATGACCTATGTCCACATTGCCCACAATTGTACAATCGGTAATAATACAGTAATTTCGAGCGGTACCCAAATTGGTGGTTATGTTACGATAGATGATTATGTCACCATTGGAGGGCTTTGTGGTATTCATCAATTTTGCCATATTGGTATATACGCAATGCTGGGAGCAATGTCTTATCTCAACAAGGATTTACCGCCCTTTCTTTTAGCACGAGGTAACCGGGCACGAGCATATGGATTGAATACCCGAGGTCTCAGGCGTAATCTCTATTCGTGGCAGGAAATTGAAGACATCAAGCGTGTATATAGGCAATTCAGTGACTCGCCCTTTACAATACGTGAATGTATTAAAAACTTGAAAACCGAGGAATGCAGTGAACATATTTTGGAAATCGTGAAATTTATTGAATCATCGAAACGAAATTTTCTTCCCTTTAAGGATGATTCAACCTAATGCAAATAAATCAGGGTGTACATTACCTTAATTTTTTCTTATGACGATCTCTTTTTCGTCTCTTTTTTAATTTATGCTTTTTTATCTTCCTTAATTTTCTTTTTCTTCCACACGGCACGTAATTCTCCTTTTATGTATGGAATTATATAGAAATATCCCTGTCTGTCAAGTTATTCTTTTATAATCACATATAATACGTTAACTTCATCAACAAAAATTTGCTGTTGTAGTATGACAGTGTTGAATATCGGTATAAAAGTAGATACCTATTGCTGATGCGTCATTCTTATAGAGGTTATTTATTTCAATCAAAAATTATTTTTGTAAATCAATCGACCAATTTTTTGGTGTGTTTTTTGTTAACGCATTCTCAATTTCTTTTAAGTGATCTTGGAAGATTGGATTACCCGAATCGATTTTAAGTGCCAGCCTCACACAATCTTTTGCTTTATCAAAATTTCCGCTTTTATAATAGCACCAACATAAAGTATCATAGTAAACAGCTTCAGCAGGGTTGAGGTCTATCGCCTTTCTGGCTAACATAATTGCGCGGTCGAGATTAGTTCTGAGTTCAGCATAACACCACGCAATATTATTGTAGATTTCTGGGTTATCTGAGTTTTTTTTGAGTGCTTCTTCTAAGATGGTAGCCGCATTTTTAAAATTATCTTTCTGAACAGCTTCAAATGCACCTAAAATCTTTTGATTTTTTTCGTCTACAACATTCATATTAAATTTTCTTGTGTAACGTGACCCCAAAAATATGTACTGTAATCCGTAGAACATCCCCCATAATATTTCTTTAAACGTTTGAGGTGCTGATGCCCCGAGACGCTTTGCGTCCTTTAATATGCAATAACCATCGCTTTCAAATATAAGTTTAATGGGTAATAGAGAACATATCGGGAAGATACCCAAAATTAACCAAAACCACATAATATCTTTGACATGGATTTGTGGTAAAATTACCCCTACAACGAGTCCTATACACAAAAATAAAAATATAAGTAGTGGCGCGCCTCCATGTATCTGTATTTTCTCAGATAGTTTGAAGTTTCCTCGAAATTTTGTTGCCACTGCAGTCATAGCAAGCAGGTGTTTCTTTCTCGTAATTATGTATTTGACAACGATTCCGCTTACAAAACTTGATTTACCTTGCTGAATACATACTGCTATGTGTAATGATTCTTCCAGCGCGGTTAATAATGGGATGATGATAAAATAAAAAATTGTGACATAAACAAATTTCGTGTAAAAGAATGAAAGTAATACTACATTTGGAAATATTTCATATAGTAAAAATCCACCTATGAAAATTGTTAACAGTATTTTTGTATAAATTCCTTTTACATTACATATCATGATATGTAATGTAGTGTATACCAACAAAAGAAAGAAATTTTTTTTCACAAATTCTGGAATTGAAATCAGAGTGGTTTGAGATCTTATAATATAAACCTCCTTTTTATACTAATTTGAGGAATCAAATAGTGCTGCTTTTGCTAAAGCATTTGCTCCGTGCGTAATAAATAAATTTTTATATGCATCTGGTAAAGATCTATTTAGTCGCTGGTAAGCTTTGAAATATAAATTTCTTATCTGCCATCTCGTTAAATGCGGTGTGTCCATTATTGGCATTATGGTTGTATACTGATCGTAATTTCTTGTCGAGATACGAAGATTTAAATCATCGGCGTGTCTGAAATAATATGTACCTGGATATGGAACAGTACTCGCTAAAACAACTCCTGCTTTATACTCCGTCTGAAGTCTTTCTGCAAAATCTAGAGTTTGCTCGATAGTCTCTTCAGTATCTTCAGGCAGTCCGATCATCATACTACATATTACTCCTAGCCCTGCACCAACTGCACATTTTACAGCATGTATTATCTGCTCGAGAGTAATGTTCTTTCCCATGCTATCAAGCAGCTTCTGTGAACCGGATTCCACGCCGAATTGAATCCCTAAACATCCAGAATTTTTTAATGTTGCCGCCAGTTCTTTTGTCATTGCGTCCACTCGAGATTCAGCTGACCATGTCACATCTTCGGTCTTTAACATTTTACAAAGATCCAATAATCGAGATACATCGGCACTAATAGTATCATCGCCGAAAAATATATTTTCTAGATCTTTGTAATTTCGTTTAAAATCTGCGATCTCATCGGCTATGTTGTCAACAGAACGCATACGATACTTCCCACCTGCTAATGCTGATGCCGCACAAAATTTACATTTTCCTGGACAGCCCCGACTAGTTATGATTACATTTTTTCCTTCACGTGGATTTAAGATTCCTTCAAGATCGGGAATGTCACGTTCTGGAAACGGTAATTTATCCAAATCTTCAATTATCGGTCGAACAGCGGTGCGGTTAATTCTTCCATTAGATTTATATGCAATGCCTCTAATTTCTCCTAATGAACCGATACCTCGGATGAAATAATTTGCGAGTTCTAACATTGTATACTCACCTTCACCCCTGACGACAATGTCCACA
>LJNI01000016.1 GCA_001303225.1 candidate division TA06 bacterium DG_78
ATCGAAATACGAATTAGATTTATTTTAAGAATACAAGACAATATTTATTTTTCTTAGTGTGACACGGGTCTGTCGGTAATTCCTGCGTGGTAGAAAATTGACTGAAAAAGGTAAACCACTCACTATTGTTCTTGCGACTCAGAATCAGCATAAGATCGATGAGATCAGAACAATTCTCGGTGATGACATTAACTATCAGACCATTAGAGAGTATTTTGACCTGAAATTACAAGAGACTGGTAGATCACTGAGGGAAAACAGTTTCACGAAGGCAGCTTTTAGCTACAAGGTAAGTGGAAAAGCATCACTGGCAGATGATTCTGGTCTCTTTGTTGAGGAACTTGGCGGTGAACCTGGTGTGTACTCATCGCGATATGGTGTAGATGATAAAGAGAGAATTAGTAAGCTCCTTGCAAATTTAAAGAACAAAAAAAATCGCAAAGCAAAATTTAAAGCGATTTTTGTGTACTACTACGCACCAGGCTCTTTTGAAGTTTTTGAAGGTGAATGTATCGGAAGGATTGCGATGGAACCGCGAGGGACTGGTGGTTTTGGTTATGATCCGATCTTTATACCAAGAGGTTATAACAGAACATTTGCTGAACTCGGGCAAACAGTAAAAAATCGTATTAGCCACCGTGCGCAGGCGTTGGCGAAACTTAAAAAATATCTAATGACGTACAAGTAACGTAACGATATCACCCCATTGAAATCTAATTGCACCACAGCGCACCTATTCAATACTGCTAATGTTTCAATTTTGTTAGGGGGAATCAATTGACTTCAGTAGAAAATCCATTATTATTAAATATATGAAATGTTCAGAGTGCGGCTTTAATAATCCTGAGGATATGAAATTCTGTGGTCAGTGTGGTGCCGCACTCGTAGGAGCTGCTGAGCAGAGCACAGATCTTATTCAGAGTACCCTACCCGAGGCAATGAGGAGTAAGATGTTAGCGGCAAAGGTAGAAGGTGAACGGAGAAATGTCACAGTCATTTTTGCTAATGTTTCTGGATACACAGCATTATCAGAAAAAACTGATCCCGAGGAAGTGAGGGAGCTAATTAACAACCTCTTTAAGGTATTAATACAAATTATATACAAGTATGAAGGAACCATAGACAAATTCATAGGTGATTGTATCATGGTTCTTTTTGGTGCACCAATTGCGCATGAGGATGATCCTGAGCGTGCGGTCTATGCGGCATTAGAGATCGTGGATACTCTGAAAAAATTCAATGAGAAGGAAAAGACGAATCTTTTTGTACATATTGCAATAAATTCTGGTGTTGTGGTTGTTGGTGGTGTAGGCTCTGATATGCGAATGGACTTTACGGTGATAGGTGATACAGTGAATCTTGCTTCACGTTTGTTAAAATTGGCTAAGGATGATGAGATCCTTGTGAGTGCGTCGGTTTTTAAGAGTACTAGATACGTATTTGAAATGAATAAATTGAAGTCCGTAGTGATAAAAGGGAAGGCAGAGAAGGTTACACCGTATCGTGTAGTCGGGATGAAGAAAACACCGCAGCGTAAACGTGGTATTGCAGAACTGTCATCTCCGTTAGTAGGAAGGATTAAGGAATTCAGTTTGATACGGTCTGTAGTGGAGCGTATCAGTGGAAATAAGGCAGAAGCAATATCGCTCATTGGCGAGGCAGGTCTCGGTAAATCACGTATTATCGAGGAGGTGCGTCGAGAAACTGATGGTACGGTCGTGTGGATAGGAGGTAAGTGCTTTTCATACGGTAAGACAGTTCCGTTTTCGGTCTTTCTCGATCAGTTACGTTCTTACTGTAAGATCAATGAACTCGATTCTGGACCAGTGGCACGTGGCAAGCTGAAACAACAGGTACAATACTTTTTAAAGGAAAAAACAGATAAGTACTTCACGTATCTGTGTCTGTTCCTCTCTATCGAAGTACCAGAGGAACTGAAGGATAGAGTGAAACATCTTGATCCGAAATCCTTACGCTTGGAGATGTATGTATCGGCTAAGGCATTTCTTAAGGAAATGACAAAGGTAAAACCTGTCGTTCTCTATTTCGAAGATATGCACTGGATTGATCCTGAGTCACTGGATCTTATGCTTTTTCTTCTTGATACATTAAAGGATGAGTCGATTGTTTTTCTTTTTGAGACGCGCCCAGAAAAGGAAACGGGTTTTTATAAAATAAGGCAAGCGGTACAGATGATGTATAAGAATCGTTATACTGAAATAAGGTTGCCACCTTTCATTGCCAATGATGTCACTACACTTGTGCAGAATCTTTTGAAGATTTCTGATTTTCCAAAGGATGTATTATCGTTGATCATTGAGAAATCAGAGGGTAATCCTTTTTACATTGAGGAGATAATTCGTTCTTTGATCGATCAAGGTATGCTAAAACGGAGTGGGGAATCGTGGCGATTTATTTCTGATGTGTTATTGTTTGAAGTTCCTGATACCGTCGAGGCGGTAATTCGATCGAGGGTTGATCGTCTTGGTCACATGCCTAAAGAGGTATTAGGCTGTGCTTCGGTCATTGGGAGAAATTTCCCCTATCCGATTCTCTTCTGTACGGCTAAGATAGAGGAGATCAACAAAGCGATTGAGGTGCTTGATCGTGCAGAATTTATAATGAACATTACTAAACCAGAACCTATGTTTCGTCATATTTTAATTAGGGATGTTGTGTATAATGGTTTGTTAAAGAAGCGTAGGCGTGAGATACACATGAAGACGGCAGAGTGTATTGAGAAGATATACAAGAAAAAGATCGAAGACTACTATGAGGTACTTGCGTATCATTACTACAATGCTGAGATTTATGATAAGTCATACGAGTACTACCACAAGGCTGCTGATCAAGCAAAAGGATTATACCATAATGATGTAGCAATAAAGTGTTACACGAGGGCGATCGAGGTTTATACTAAGATATATTCTGATGATGACCGAGAGCATATGGCAGAGCTTTCTGAAAAGAGGGGTGATGTACGAGAACTAAAGGCTGAATATGATGATGCACTTAAAGATTATGAGTGTGCTTTTGATTATTATAAAAATATCGAAAAGCGAGCGGATATAAAAAGAAAAATAGGCAAGATATTTTTTCAAAAAGGTGAGTATACTTCCGCAATTTCTTTTTACGAAGAGGCAATTAAAATTTTTAATCACACTCCAACATCTCCAATTTTATCAGAAATCCTTATAGATTATGCTACACTTATTTCTGAAGGCAAAGGTGACTATCGAAGGTCAGAGAAGATGATCGAGGAAGCATTTCAAAAATTAGATAAGAAAAAAGAGCCCGAAATTTATGCACATGGATTAAGAATTCTTGGTAATATCGCGTTTAGGAAGCATGATTATGATGAAACACTGAGATATTACAAAAAGACAAAGTCAATCTTGATGGAATTAAATGATAAAAAAGGCATTGGCGGTATCTATAATAATCTTGGAAATGTGTACTGTTCGAAAGGTGAACTTGATACTGCATTAGAATATTACAGTAGAGGTCACAACACTTCAAAAGAAATAGGACATACAATAGGAGTTGCTTTGGCATTATCGAACATCGGGCTTGTCTACCAAAATAAAGGGAAACTCGATACAGCATTGGAATACTATAAGAGATGTCTAATTGTTGCAGAGGAGATAGGTAATAAAAATTTAATTGGTATGACGTTTAATAATATTGGTACTATCTATAACGCCATTGGTGACTTTGATGCTGCGTTAGACTACTGTAAAAGGTATCTCGTTATATCAGAAGAAATCGGGGATACCGGCGGGATTTGTAGAGCTTGTTTAAATATCGGAGTGGTTTATCATAGGAGAGGAGAATTTGACATTGCACTAGATTACTATACAAGAGGTCTTACAATTTCAGAGGAAAACGATTTTAGAAATAACATTGGATATGCATATCTCAATATCGGTATCGTTTATAAAGAGTATGGAAAATTAAAACAGGCAGAAGATTATTATGAGAAGGCAGAGAAAATATTACAAGAGACAGGATACAGAATAGGACTATTAGAGGTCTATATAGAACTGTCTGAGTTGAATATTCTCCAGAAGAACTATAAGGATGCTCAAGAATGTGCTGAAAACGCAATGATGCTTGCAAAAAAACTCGGTGTACGAGGTTATGAGATATCTGCTATCAGGGTAATGGGAATGGTGTTATCAAAAGAGAATCCTGAGAAAGCGATCGATTGTATAAAACAATCGATCGCTCTTGCTGAAGAAGAAAATGCCACTTGGGAACTCGCCATATGTTACTATGAACTTGCAAAAATTCTAATCTCAATAAAAAGAATCGATGAAGTAAAAGAATATATTTCAATGGCAAAAGGGATTTTTCAGAAGTTGCTTGCGAAAGCGTGGCTCAAGAAAGCCGAATGTATAGAAACAGAGATGCAAAAATTAGATGCTCATATGCAGTAAGACCATTGTATATTTATATCCATTGACTTTATTTTAAAATCTCTTATTATACATATATATGAAATGTTTACGATGTGGGTTTGATTGTCTTGAGGGTATGAAATTCTGCGGACAGTGTGGTGCCGCACTCGTAGGAGCTGCTGAGCAGAGTACAGATATCATTCAGAGTACCCTACCCGAGGCAATGAGGAGTAAGATTTTAGCGGCAAAGATTGGCGGCGAACGTAAGAAGGTGACGGTCGTCTTTGTCGATGTGTCAGGGTTTACGTCGTTGGCAGAAAAGCTCGATCCTGAAGAGGTTCGCGAGTTAATCAATAGTCTCTTTCGTGAATTGATCAAGGTAGTGTACAAGTACGAAGGGACGATTGATAAGTTTATTGGTGATTGCATTATGGCACTCTTTGGTGCACCGCTCGTCCACGAGGATGATCCAGTACGTGCAGTGCACACTGCTTTAGAGATTATGAGAGCCGTGGAACGTTTTAATGAGAAACAACAGATAAACCTTTCCGTTCATATCGGAATCAACTCAGGCACGGTTGTAGTTGGTGGTGTTGGTTCGAATTTACGAATGGACTATACAGTAATGGGAGATACTGTGAATTTGGCGTCGCGACTCATGGAATTGGCAAAGAATGATGAGATATTAGTGAGTGAGTCAGTGCAACGGATTACCGAGTATCTATTTGAAATGGAGAGGTTGCGGCCGGTATCTGTGAAGGGAAAGACAGAAAAAGTTGTGCCGTATCATGTGGTTGGAATAAAAGAAACACCTCAGCGTAAGCGTGGTATTGCAGAACTGTCATCTCCGTTAGTAGGAAGGATTAAGGAATTTAGTTTGATACGGTCAGTTGTGGAGCGTCTAGGTAGAAATAAGGCCGAAGTAATATCGCTCATTGGTGAGGCAGGTCTCGGTAAATCACGTATTATCGAGGAGGTGCGTCGAGAGACTGAGGGCAAGGTCGTATGGATAGGGGGTAAGTGCTTTTCATACGGTAAGACAGTTCCGTTTTCGGTTTTTCTTGATCAGTTACGTTCTTACTGTAAGATCGATGAACTCGATTCTGGCCCAGTGGCGCGTGGCAAGTTGAAGCAACAGGTACAACGCTTCTTAAAAGAAAAAATAGATAAATACTTCACATATCTGTGTCTGTTTCTATCCATTGAAGTGCCAGTAGAACTCAGGGACAGAGTGAAACATCTTGATCCTAGATCTTTGCGCGTGGAGATGTATGCGTCAGTCAAGGCATTACTTAAGGAGATGACAAAGGTAAAACCAGTTGTCCTCTATTTCGAAGATATGCATTGGATTGATCCTGAGGCGCTAGATTTAATTCTCTTTTTACTCGATGCCTTAAAGAATGAACAGATTTTATTTCTCTTTGAAACGCGTCATGAACAAGAAACAGGATTTTATAAGATAAGGCAGGCACTCCAGATGATTTTCAAGAAACGATATACGGAAATCAGGTTGACACCACTCAGTACTGTTGATGTGACAACACTCGTTGTAAACCTTCTCAGCATTCCTGGTTTGCCGAGCGATCCTTTATCATTAATCCTCGAAAAATCAGAGGGTAATCCGTTTTACATAGAAGAGATATTGCGATCCTTCATTGATCAGGGTGTGTTGAGACAGAAAAGAGAAACATGGCAATTTGTCTCTGATATATTATCATTTGAAGTCCCTGATACTATTGAGGCGGTTATACGGTCGCGGGTCGACCGGCTTGTTTCTGAACCACGAGAAGTATTGGAGCACGCAGCAGTAATCGGGCGGAGTTTTCCATATTCAATTTTGTTTTGTAATACCGGAGTGAAAAAGATAGAAAAATCTATTGAGATGCTTGATCGCACTGAATTTATTACAAAAATTGATACACCAGAACCAGAGTTTCGGCATATCCTCATTCGAGATGTTGCATACAATGGTTTGTTAATAAAAAAGAGGCGAGAGATTCATAAGAAAACTGCAGAGTGTATTGAGAAAATATTCAAGAAAAAGATTGAAGACTACTATGAGGTTCTTGCTTACCATTATCACAATGGTGAGATTTATGATAAATCGTATGAGTATTACCAGAAAGCTGCTGATCAAGCAAAAGAGCTGTACCATAATGATGTAGCAATAAAGTGTTACACGAGGGCGATCGAGGTATATACTAAGATACATTCCGATGCTGACCGAGAGCATATGGCAGAACTTTATGAAAAGAGGGGTGATGTGCGAGAGCTTAAGTCAGAGTATGATTTGGCATTTAATGACTATGAATATGCCCTTGAATATTACGGTGATGCAGAACAGCGAGCAAACATAAAGCGAAAAATTGGCAAAATATTCTTTCGCAAAGCTGAGTACGCCACTGCCACTTCTTGCTATGAAGATGCCATGAAAATAGTGAAAGATATACCAACATCAATAATATTGGCAGAAATTCTCATCGATTATGCCTGGTTGCTCTCTGAAGGAAAAGGTGACTACAAACAGTCAGAAAAACGCATAACTGATGCGTTTAAGAAAATAGATGAAAAGAAAAGTCCGAGGGTCTACGCACGTGGACTTACGAATCTTGGCCATATTGCATTCAGAACTGGCGCTTATGATCAGGCTTTGAAGTACTACAAAAAGACGATGTCAATTATGACAGGTCTCAATGATAAAACAAATATTGGTACTATGTATAATAACCTGGGGCTCGTCTATTTTTCAAGAGGTGAACTCGATGCCGCACTGACACACTACCAGAAGGGACTCGATATATTTCAGGAGATAGACCACACAATGGGTATTGCCAAGGCTTCTCTGAATATTGGTCTTCTCTATCGTAATAAGGGAGAACTCGATACAGCACTTGAGTATTACCAGAAATGTCTCACCATATCAGAAGAGGTTGGCGATAAAAACGCGATTGGTCGTGCATTCAATAACATCGGAGGTATCTATAATTCGAGAGGAGAATTTACTACGGCCATGGAATATTATCAACAATCTCTTACTATATCAGAAGAGATCGGTGATAAGAACGTCATTGGTACTGCGTCCCATAATATTGGTAGTGTTTATAGAGCATGGGGTGATGTTGAGAATGCCCTGAAGTTTTTTACGAAGCACCTCACCATATCAGAAGAAATCGATGACAAAATGGGAATCGGACATGCATGTATTAAGATTGGCGCTATTTACTTAGAAAAACAGGAATTCGAACGTAGTAGAGATTATTTGAAAAAGGCGGAAAAAATATTGAGCGAGACTGGTCATAAAATAGGTCTCTCAGAAGTTTACACAAATCTATCTGAGTTATATACTGAGCAGAAAAAATATAACGATGCATACAAATTTGCAGAAAAGGCACAATTTTTGGCAAAAAAGGTTGGTGCTGGAAGCTGTGAGATTCCTGCACTCAGAGCAATGGGCAAGGCTTTATCAGAACGTAATTATGAAAGGGCGAAAACTGCTCTTGAGCAATCAATTAAACTTGCAAAAAAAGAGAGGGTTAATTGGGAACTCGCACTATCACATTACGAACTCTCTAAAATTCTATGCACAAGAGGGA
This sequence comes from candidate division TA06 bacterium DG_78, assembly GCA_001303225.1. Lineage (GTDB taxonomy): Bacteria > Hydrothermota > Tepidihabitantia > SM23-42 > SM23-42 > DG-78. The sequence continues at coordinate 7,994 of LJNI01000016.1, forward strand.
ATATTGATGAGGCAAAGAGACATAGTGACGAGGCGGAAAAAATTTTTGAAAACTCGGGTGCTCAAGGATGGCTTGAAAAAATTAAAACATTATTGGATACAATAGATAGAAGGAAATGAGAATAGTGGCCATTCAAGACAGATGTATAGATTCAACATTATGTGTCAATCTCAATTAATTTCTCTCGGGAGTGTACACCTCGTATAATTCGAATAGTTGATTTTCTTACCTGATAATAGTGGGAGAGTAATTCAATCAATTCTCTATTTGCCCTGTTTTTAATTGGGGGTGAGGTGAGTTTTACCTTCAGGCAACCATTTTGTAGTTCAATAATTTCAGCTTTCTTTGCTCGAGGTGCGACTACGACTCTTACACGCATTAATTTTTCCTGTTACTACATGAAATCGTAAAATAGATTTGTTTAGTGGTTGGCTTTTTGCACGGGAGTGAGATCTACATACATCTGGGTTTTTTTACCAGCGATAGTTGGTGCAGTTAACCGTTGGCCTTGCAATCGATTTTCCATCACCGTATCTCGCTCAGGAATAATTGAATTGCCTGTTGCAACCTTGAGGACCCTGCCAGTTGAATCAATGATTGCTCTGGTGATTTGATCTTTTGGTACCTGCAGTTCACCTCCATCATCTAATGTATATAATTCATCTGCTCCTTCGTACGTGGCTATTTTCGCGACTTCTTCTGATGCTGGTGTTATTTCTGACGTCCCAGCTCTCGTTTCTGTTTTAGCAACAATTTTCTTCTCTGCTTCTTTTACATCAACAATTTTTGATTCTGGAATCTGGAGTTCCAGCTTTTGGCGGGGAGTAATTTCAGCATAGACAACTCTGTCATCAATTCCTATCATTCTTTCATGTTTGCTGATATTAATAAGTACAACAAATAGGAGAATTGCCACTGCAGCAGGTGCAAACACTGGTGTATAGCGAAAGATAAAAAAAGGTTTCTTTTTCTTAACTTTGTCTATTATCCGGCGATTCACACCAAAGATGAATTCCCTTGATGGTTCTTCAAATTTTTGTTTTCTAATCTGTTCGTCCAAGAGGGCAAACTCTTTAAATGCATTTCTACAGCGTCGACATTGTTTGAGATGTTTCTCAACAAACACCCGCTGTTCATCATCGAGTTCACCATCGAGATAGCCACTTAAAAGTTCAATTGACAAATCACATTTCATATTTTTTCACTCCATCTCCTCAAATATTTTTCTTAACTTTTGCCGCGCACGCGCAAGCCGCGACATCACTGTCCCTTTAGGAATTTTGAGAACTCTGCCAATCTCCGCATACGAGAAGTTCTCTTCAACACGCAAAAGGAGAATCGTACGGAACTCTTCAGGTAGTTTCGCCATTGCTGCACCAATCCGCTCTTTTAGTAATTTCTGTTTTGTCATCTTCACTGGATCTCCTTTTTTATCTGCCAGACTATGTTCATGCCATTCGAGAGGCTGCACAGTGGATCGCTTTTCTTTTTTTAAAAAATTTATCGCATTGTTCACTGCAATTCGAGATATCCATGCGTAGAACGATTTTCCAATTTCAAAAGTTGAAATCGACTTATAGGCTTTTATAAAAGCTTCTTCAACAAGATCTTCAGCATCATCTCGATTATAAACCATTCGATACATGAGCCGATAGAGAGACATTTTATACCGTTCTACCAAGGGATTAAAAGCATCGCAATCCCCTTTTTTAATCATATCTATCAACGTATCATCACTCTCTATACTATTATACACAAAAATACCCTTTTTATTCCATTAGATTCAGATAGATAGATGCAGATTCATACAGATAAAATAGCGACAAAGCACCTGTAATCATCCATCTGCATCTATTGTTCTGAAGGTACAAAACCTTCAGGTATTTCGAAGACCTTCTCATGTATTGGTATTGTTTCAATTTTTGTTACGATACTGTGTGATTTTATCGAAAGAGGCATTATTTGGTCTCCCATATGGATATCCAATGAGAGTTCCAGCGGGAATCCTTCAATTTCCTCAATATTTTCCTGGAGTTTTTGAAAAGATTCCTTATCCATTCCGGTCCTCAATACACCTGTTTGCCCTGGGCTTAGCGAAGAAAATTTCGCATTAAATTCTTTAATCTCTTTATAACCTTCGATATCCTGCGACACCCACATTGTCTGAGTCACCATAAGATTATTTTCCTCAGTTAACAATTTCATCGAAATAATAACCTCTTCGCAGGTTTTGTTGAGAATCTCTTTTTCTTTTCCTGTCTTTTCGATGATAATCTCGGGGAGTTTGGGTTTTTCTGTGTCTTCAAATTTCTCATTAGACCGTGCTGTTTCTATTAATTTAGTTTCTGTGTATTGCTGGTGCTCCATATCTAATGTCCATATGACTTGCTTATCAAGGCGAGTAATAGTAATTGTGGTTTCTTCGCCAGTTGTCGGATTTTTTATTATACTCTCTTTTCGACGACACTCACCTTTAATATAGAAAATCGTAGATATCTCAGTGGCTTCTGTACCAGTGAGACCCTCGGTCGTGGTTGTCATTTCATAGACTATATCACCGTGTAAAAATAAGCTGAGCAGCACAAGTAAAATGAAATTGCGCATTTCTTTCCTCCTTTTATAGTAACTGTAAGGATTATATCCTTTTATAGTAACTGTAAGGATTATATCCTTTTATAGTAACTGTAAGGATTATATCCTTTTATAGTAACTGTAAGGATTACATCCTTTTATAGTAACTGCAAGGATTATAACAGTAATCATATAAATTGTCAACAATATATCAAAATGTTATACAGTGCAGTTATTTACAGTACCGATCTCTTTATCACGAGTGTCGCATACGATCCTGGCGGCAGGCTGAATCTTATGTGAATTTTCTTTCTGTGTATGTAAAGATCATCATCTCGAGGTTCTTCCACAATAAAATTTTGTGGAAAGACAATAGCTGGTCGTAAAAATGATTTGAATCGCACACCTCATAGCCGCATCGGTCGCAGCGCGAAATCTTTAATTTCTATATTTTCTTTCTCGCAAATTAGTTGTATTATATTTTTCAGAAAACCGTGCAATTTTGTTGTTTCATTTATCATTGGTATTTTTGTGTTTTCTATTATGTGAGATAAATTTTTTATCTTCCTATAGAATAAAAATTCACCCACGCAGTAGGGGATATGTCTAATACCGATACCATATTCATTAATAACTGCGTTGAGTATTAGATTGAAAAGATACGATTGGTATGCAAGAAGCAATATGTTCAAGAGGTCTCTGTTTATTTTTTTTATTGCATTTTTATAGTCCCTCGGTTTACCCGTAAGATATAAAATAATATTTTTATATCTGATAGGTGAGAGAGGATAGCAATCCTGCCATTCTTCCCAATGCTCTCGGCAAAAATTTTTGAATATTTTGACTTGTTTAGTATCATCTTTCGATGGATAACAGAGAAAGAGCTTCAAAGCACCGCGATAGTGTTTCAACATGAGTTCTTTTGCAAAAAAATCCTTTCCGGTGCTTTGCTGACCCAAAACGTTGTTCATCAAAATAATTGGCAATACCGTAGCGAGTAATCTCGTTGTAATTCGTGTTTATTTTTTCTAATTCAGACCTTGTGAGGCTGCGGAGTATTATAAAAAATTTATTCTCAATAAGGTGATGTGGTGATATTGGTCGGTCAGATTTTCCTGTTGGATGTAGTACAAAATTTTTCTCTCTGATTGTAGCGGTGAAATCACACTTGAATGAGAGGTACTGAGTCGAATAAGAATAGCGGTCTTTCAATCCTGCCCGTGAAAATAAATTCTTTGACAGAGATAGCTTTCTTGCCACGAAATCGATAACCTCTAAAGTGTTCCAATATTTTTTTTCTAATGTAAGAATTGTATAGTCTCCTTTTTTAGAAAACGGCAGATTGATTGACTCTTTGACGCCAAAATCTTCAGGTCTTACCTTGATTTTCATTCTTTAGGCATTTACCCAGCCTCTTGTAAAGGGGCTGGGTAAATTTTGTGTTGCAGCGATTTCTTTTCGAAAACTGAAATTCAGAAGTAAGAGTGGTAAAATTTGGACAGGTAACCTTTTACCTAATTTTAGGAGTCGTAACACAACTTCATCGAATCGGTAAAATTCACGCCACATCTTATCAACTTCTTCTTTTAGTTTTTCAGCAGTCATTTTCAGTGGTTGAAATACGGCATTGCCGGCATCATATTTTGCCCAATCGAAATTAAATATTCTATTTTCTTTTATCAATTTATTATATATGGCAGTACCAGGGTATGGTGTGAGAATGGCAAATTGTGCCAGGTCAAGTTTTATCTTTTTTGCAAATTCCAGTGTTTTTTGGAATATTGACGTGTCTTCATTATCATTTCCAAGCACAAAGGCACCTAAAATACCGATCCCTTCATCATGTAATCTTGCAATTGAATCTTTAAACTTCTGTGGTTTTAAAAAACCTTTGTTCATCTGGGTGAGTGACTCACATTCTGCAGACTCGAGGCCGATAAATACGCCCTTACAACCGCTCCGTGCAGCAAGACGTAACAGCTCGGAATCATCCGCAATATTTATCGAAGATTGACCCATCCATATCACGCCTTCGTACTTTAATACCGAAAATAGTTTACGCGCATAGATACGGTTGCCAAATATATTGTCATCAGAGAATCCAAGGAACTTTGTCTTCATGTCGCGAATTTCCTTAATGACACATTCAACCGGACGTGTTCTAAATGTTCTGCCAAAAAATTTCGTTACACTGCAGAAACTGCAATTAAATGGACAGCCCCTGGTTGTTTGGATCAAGTGGGTGAATAGGTAACGCTCTTTTTTGAATAAATCTCGACGCGGTGATCGAACTATGGATAAGTCTATAAAATTTTTATTTTTGTAGAACTTCTTTAATCGGTTTTTCTCAAAATCTTTTATTAATTTGGACCAAATACCTTCAGCTTCGCCAATGACGACTGCATCACAGTGTTTTATTGCTTCTTCGGGGAGTGCAGATGGATGCAATCCGCCCATGACAACCTTTACACCTCGTTGTTTAAAACGATCAGCAATTTCATATGCATGAGGGGCAAATCGTGTGAGGGCAGTAACACCAACCATATCAGCATCACAATTGTAATTGACAGGCTCTATTGCTTCATCAATTATTTCAACATCCACATGCTCTGGGGTCGCTGCAGCTACCGTTGCGAGAGAGAGCGGTGGTAGTTGAAAAGCCCGTCCCTGCATTCCTCGTTTTTTCTCATCAACAACTGCCGGTGCGATTAACTTTAATTTCATGATATGTTATCTCATTATACAAGATAATAAAATGAAGTCAATTGATTGGTAGTGTTCGATCAGTAACGTGTTATCGTGCGATCGACGTTACTATATCCTCAACCTCATGTTTTTCAATTGGCCCTATCGCTGCAACCGTATACGTATGCGGATTTAGATAATCCTTTATGAGTTCATTAATTTGCTCAGTATCCAGAGAACGAATGTGATTGAGTGTTTCGTCTATCGTTGTAATCTTATTAGTGTGCGACATCTCTTTACCGAGCCGGAGCATTCGATTCGTTGACGTCTCCAGGTTCAGTAGGAGATTCCCCGATAGATATGTTTTGGCAAGTTCTATTTCCCCACTACTGAAACCGCTTTTATGGACATCATCAAAGATGCGTCGTAATTGCTGTGCCACGGCTTTCAGATTTTTTTTATCGCAAACAAAGTAAAATCCTGATATACCACAATCACTATAAAAATCATGAAAAGATTGAACATTATAAACCAAACCGTATTGTTCTCGTAAACCTTGGAAGAGTCTCGATGACATGCCACCACCGAATACAGTATTTAAAATCGAAAGTGGGTAACGACGAGGCGATCGAAATTCCACACCTGCATTGCCAAAGACAAAATGCACCTGAGATATCTCTTTTCTTTTTTGAACCACGATGTTACCGCATTGGGCATTTGGTTTTGTTCTACTCATGTTACCCAGTTCGAAGTGAGATAATTTGGTCTGAGCTCGCTCAACCACTTTTTTGTAATCAAAATTGCCACTGAGAACAATGATCATTCTTTGCTTCCACAGCTCCTGGTAATAATTTTTTGTTTTTTCAACATTCATCGTGTTCACCGATTCTACTGAACCGGCGATTGGCAATCCCATTGGGTGATTTGGAAATAGACTCTTATAAAACAGATCAAAAACATACTCTGCAGGATCTTCATTATTTGATTTTATTTCTTCGAGAACGACTGATTTCTCTTTACTGAGTTCTTCATGATCAATCGTAGATTCTAGGAGCAATTCAACGATGAGGTCAAAAACTGCCGTGATATGTCCAGAAAGAAATTTTGTAATTATCAACAGATTTTCTTTTGTGGTAAAGGCATCGAATGAACCACCGAGTCCCTCGATGAGCTTAATAATCTCAATGGCTGATTTTTGAGATGTTCCTTTAAAGAGCATATGTTCAATGAGGTGCGTAATGCCATTATCTTCGGGTTTTTCGTCTCTGGAGCCGTAGTTAATGAAGCAACCGAGCGAAAATGAATAAAAATGGGGTAATGCCTCTGCTACGATTGATACAGTAGGACTTACAGTTTCACTGAGAATTTTGTTCTTTGCGGATAAGATTTATTCTCCCCTGATCGTCAATTTCAGAAACTTTGACGACAATTTCATCGCCAATGTTAACAACATCCTCGACCTTTCTTACCCGACGGCGTGAAAGCTTTGAGATATGTACCAGGCCTTCCTTCCCTGGAAGGATCTCTACAAATGCACCAAATTTTGTAATTCTCTTTACTTGACCAACATATACCTTGCCGACCTCAGCCTCTTGTACAATACCCTTGATTGTAGTCTGTGCCTTTTCAACATTGTGACTATCAGTACCTGCAATGGTTACCTTGCCATCATCTTCGATGTCAATTTCAACATCTAAGTCAGCAATAATCTTTCTGATAACCTTCCCACCCGGGCCAATTACTTCACCAATTTTGTCTTTTGGTATTGAAAAGGCAATAATCTTCGGTGCATATTTGGAAAGTTCACTCCGTGGTGAACTAATTGTGCTATTCATCACTTTCAATATTTGTCCCCGAGCTTCTTTCGCAATGATGAGTGCTTGAGAAAGAATATCTACATCCAATCCTTTAATTTTCAGGTCAAGTTGGATGGCGGTTATGCCACTCACTGTTCCCGCAACCTTAAAATCCATGTCTCCATAGTGGTCTTCATCACCGAGAATATCGGTGAGAAATTCGTAGTGGTCTCTTTCCTTGACCAAGCCAATAGAAATACCAGCGACTGCGGTTTTAATTGGTACGCCTGCATCCATTAGTGCCAGCGATGAACCGCACACACTCGCCATTGAAGAAGAACCATTGGATTCGAGAATGTTTGAAACGACCCTCGTCGTGTAGGGGAAATTCTCGTCATTCGGCAGGACCGGTAGAATTGCCCGCTCAGCTAATGCACCATGACCGATCTCTCTGCGTCCAGGACCACGGAGCGGTTTAACATCACCCGTTGAAAAGGGGGGAAAATTATAGTGAAGCATAAATGATTTTGATTCCTCTCCATAGATAGCGTCAATCCGCTGTTCATCACTAGCCGTACCGAGGGTAGTAACTGCGAGACTCTGCGTTTGGCCACGGGTGAACAGGGCTGAGCCATGGGTTCTCGGTAAGACGCCAATTTCACATGAAAGAGGACGAATATCAGTGAGGGAACGGCCGTCAATTCTCTTCTTTGTCTGCAGAACCATGTTTCTCATTTTATCACGAAGCATGACATCAACGACCCATTTAATTTTTTGTTCAATCTGTTCATCTCTTTCCTGCATCTTTTCTGCGATTGATTTTATGAGTTGATATATTGCTTCTTCGCGAGCTTTTTTTTCTTTAAATACGCAGATCTGATTGATATCATCACCCAACTCATCTTTTATTTCACTAAATAATGTTTCATCGACGAATGGATTGTTGAACTCAATCTTCGTCGCACCGACTTTTTCCCTGACCGTTTCTTGTAGTTCAATAATGCGTTTAATGTCGGGTTGAGCAAATTTTATTGCATCGATGATTTCTTGTTCTGATGCCTCTTGGGCGCAACCTTCAACCATAACGACAGAATCCTTGGTGCCAGCAATCACCAAATTAATCTTACACTGTTCTTGCTGCGCCATCGTCGGGTTTATAACATAGGAGCCATCGATCAGACCAACCTTCACAGCTGCTACTGGTATTGAATAGGGTAGTTCAGAGATGAGTAGTGCAGTGGATGCTCCGATTATGCCGAGTGTATCAGCCTCATGTTCTACATCCGAAGATAAAACATGTGCAATAATTTGAACCTCATTTCTAAAATTTTCTGGAAAGAGGGCTCGCAATGGTCGGTCAATGAGTCGTGAACTGAGAATTTCGCTGTCTGATGGTCTGCCTTCTCTCTTTATGAAACCACCTGGAATCTTGCCGGCTGCGAAAGAGAGCTCACGATAGTCAACTATTAAGGGTAAAAAATCGACGTTTTCACTGATGTCTGGTTTGAACGTTACACAAACGAGCACAAAAGTATCGCCATAAGAAACGACACATTCACCAGCTGCCTGTCGTGCAACACGTCCTGTTTCGATTCTTAACGATTTTTCGCCAAGAGTTAATTCTTCAGCATACAAATTAATTAACCCCTTAATTTGAGGGCATCAATTATTTTTAGATACCTTGCCGTATCTTTCTTCATCAAATAGTTAAGATGGCTACGGCGATCGTTTACCATCTTAATAAGTCCCCGTCGTGAGTGCTTATCTTTTGGGAACTGTTTTAGATGTTCAGTAAGATTTTTGATTCGTTCAGTCAGAATCGCAATCTGTACCTCAGGCGAACCAGTATCTTTATGATGCTGTTTATGAGCTTCAATTATGTCTTGTTTTTTCTCCTTTGGTAATGCCATATTTATTTCTCCTTATGTATAATTATCCACATTTTTTTAAAAAAGTCAAGGGTGGACATGGGAGGTTAAATGGCTATAATTACAACAATGATTCTTCCTTTGCAGAAAGGTGTGCTCTATGGACCAATTAATTCCCGCCGTTTAGGTAAATCATTAGGTATTAATATAATGCCTTTTCACTATAAATTGTGTTCATTTAATTGCGTTTATTGTCACTATGGATTGACCGATGTCCTCACGCTTACTATGACAAAACATCTGAGAGATTTACCGAAGAGCACAGAGGTACTGGATGACGTTGAGAGGGCAATGAGGTCGAACAATACGTTTGATTATATAACTTTTTCAGGAAATGGAGAGCCAACACTGCATCCTTATTTCGGTGATATCGTGAGGGGTGTAATGGAGGTAAGAAATAAATACCGGGCTGGTGTGAAGATTGCATTACTCTCAAATTCAACAGGCCTGAAATTCGAAGAAGTGAGAAAAGTCCTTACGTTGATCGATCTTCCTGTTTTTAAACTTGATGCCGGGAATTCAACTCTGTTTAAAAAAATTAACAGGCCTGCAATTGATGTCAATTTTGATGAAATTGTTACTATGCTCAGACAGGTAGAGGGAATATACATTCAGACGGTAATCATGGATGGAAATCCTTCAAATGTAGGAGAAGATGCGTTAGATACCTATTTTGAACGATTGGCGGTAATTAAGCCGGTTGAGGCTCATATTTATTCGTTGGATCGTCCTGTGCCGAATACAAATATTAAAAAAGTGTTTCCAGAGAGATTAGAAGAAATCGCCAAGCATGGGTTAGAGAAAATTGGTATCACAATCAGGCCATTTTATTTACAATGATTAATACACTAATTTAGTACTAGAAAGGAGGACAGCTCTATGAAAATTTTGGTCTTCGGAGGTTCAGGAAAGATTGGTTCGGCAGTTGCGTGGGATTTGGCCAAAGATAGTGAAATCGAAAAGATAGGGATCGTTGGAAGGCGTCAAGGAGCCCTTGAAGAGACAAAGAACTGGGTAGGCAGTGATAAAATTGTTCCACATATCCTCGACATCAACAACAAAGAAGAGACAAAAATGGTGATGAAACAGTACGATGTTGGTGTCCTCACGCTGCCTGATCGGAAGACAAGTTATAAGGTCGCCCATTGTGCAATTGAAGCTGGGTTGCATATTGTGGACACTATCGAGGAGTTCCACCGTACACCCGATGCTTATGAAACTGAAGGATTAGAACTTCCGAGCGGTATGAAGCTTGTTGATTATGGTGAGTGGCTCCATAGCAAGGCAGTAGAAAATGGAGTTACCTTTGTCGATGGTATGGGTTTTGCACCGGGTCTCAGCAACATAACACTCGGAGACGGCATTAGAAAGATGGATGTCGCAGAGCGGGCGGTCGCGCGGGTTGGTGGTATTCCATCAAAAGAGGCTGCTGCAAAACACCCCTTGAGGTATATGATTACCTGGGCATTCGAACACGTCTTGAGGGAATACATGATCAAGCTAAATGTGATTAAAAATGGCAAGATTGTAGAGGTCGATGCCACGACCGACCTCGAAAAATTCAGATTCAACCAGTGTGGCAAGGACGAGGAATTAGAATGTGCAGTGACTCCTGGTATGCCCAGTTTTCTCTTTACACGGCAACAGCTCAAGGAGTTTGCTGAAAAGACGGTTCGTTGGCCTGGCCACTGGCAGGGTGTGCAGACATTAAAGGAATGTGGTATGCTCGATATTGAACCAGTCAATTTTGAGGGTACAAAGATAATCCCGAGAAAATTCCTTCTGTCAATTATTACACCACGGCTTCAACCCCGTGAAGGTGAAACTGATGTGTGCGTTATGTATAACACACTCGAGGGGAAGAAAGATGGTAAGAACATGAAGATCGAATACTATATGTGGGATGAGGCAGATACAAAAAATAATATCTCATCAATGATGAGGGTTACAGGATTTCCGATGGCAATTACTGCACGACTCATTGCTCGAGATGAAATAAAAGAGAAAGGAATTGTTGCACCAGAAGATGGAATAAAAGAAGGTCTCTATAAAAAATTTCTTGGGGAGTTGAAAAAGAGAAACATACATATTATTGAGATCATAAGCTAAAAAAATGGCTTAATCTCTTAAAGACTTAGCCTCATTTATCAGAGGCTAAGCCTTGTTAATTGATAGAATTTTTATAAAATAATCGTATTCGATATTTATAAACGAACTGATTTTGAGACTACCCAGTGTGGTCTTTTTCAGTGTATAGGGAATCAAGGATACAGAAAATATATTCTTTGATATAGTGGTAACTGTTAAGCTAACGCCATTAATGCCAATCGAGCCTTTGGGAATCAGATATTTGGCATTTTTGTTATTAATTTGGAAGTAGTATTCGTTCCCTCTTATTCGAATAAATTTTCCGAGTTCATCTACATGCCCTAAGAGGATATGACCACCTAAACGCTCGCCTATTTTTAATGCACGCTCGAGATTTACATGATCACCAGCCTTCCATTGAGAGACTGTTGTTATGCCCATTGTCTGCTTCATTGCCTCGACAAAAAATCCCTTATTGTCGATATCCATTATTGTGAGACAGGCACCCTGAATTGCAACACTATCGCCCTCTTTGACTTTAAGATTAGATTCGATATGTATTTTCCCTCTCGATATTTTTGAAATTTTTGCTACTTCTTCAATTATTCCGGTAAACATGATACAATATATCCTCCCCGATTTTTATTGGTTGTATTCCCTTTAATACATTGCTGTCGATGTTGATTTCGAGACCTTTGTTAATGGTTTTTGGTGCAACGAATACATACAATTCATCATATAGTTGCTCGTCGAAAAATTTGGTAAATACCTGACCACCGCCTTCTATGAGCACTGAACCAATGTGGAACGCACCAAGTTTTTGCAGAATTGTCGTGAGCAAAAAATGCTCTCCTTCGAGGAGAAGAAATTCGATACCGGCATCGGTCAGGGACTTTATTTTATTTTTATCACTATTCTGTTGCGTAATAATGATACGTCTGGCATCAGGTTTTAAAAAATTCGATTCAAGTGGAACCTTGAGGTGAGGGTCGATCACAATCCTTGTTGGGTTACGTCGTCCTAACAATCGATCGGTTAAGTAGGGATTGTCAGAGAGCACTGTGTTGATGCCGACGAGGACAGCACACGCTCGGCTTCGGAGAGAATGAACATATCTCAGTGATGCAGTGGATGTGATGTATTTCTCCGAGAACCCTGATATCTTACCATTTTCAGACATGGCAATTTTTAAGATTATATAAGGAATTTTTTGCACAATATATTTTTTATACCACGCATTG
>LJNI01000017.1 GCA_001303225.1 candidate division TA06 bacterium DG_78
CCGTGTATTTTTGCTGCTTCGTCTTTTAACAGAATATTTTCGTAGTATCGTCGATTCTCTTCAGTAATTCTATTTAAAAAAGTTATTAATTGTTCAACATCAAATGGTTTTGTAAGAAAATCATAGGCGCCGAGTTTCATCGCCTCGACTGCTTTGTCAATCGTTCCAAAGGCTGTCATGATAACACATTTTGTGTCAGTATCAAATTTTTTAAATTCACGCAAGAGATCAATGCCTTCCATGTCAGGTAAACGTAAATCAATGAGGGCGATTTCGATCTTTTCTTTTTTAAATACCTGCAACGCTTCCCTGCCTCTTTTCACCAATTTCACAGTGAGTCCAGCGTCTTCTAGTGTGCTCTTGAGCATATCACCAAAACTAGCTTTATCTTCAATGATTAACACGTTAGCCATGGCTCACTTCCTCTGAGATTTTTCCATAACCTCTTTTGTTTTTTTCATTGCACAAAATTCACCGCACATCGTGCAGGTATGGTTTGATTTTGAACGGGAGCGCTTAAAGATTTTTTTGGCTTTTGTAGTATCAGCCAAAAGTTTAAAGACTTTTTGCCAATTGAGTGCATAACGTGCCTTTGAAACCTCACGATCAATGTGTTTGGCACCTTCAAAACCTTTGGCAATATCTGCGGCATGTGCTGCTAGCCGTGAGGCAATAACGCCTTCGCGTACCTCTTCGACTGTGGGCAATCCGAGATGTTCTGATGGAGTAACATAACACAAGTAGTCAGCTCCATAGTACGCTGCCAGAGCACCACCAATTGCAGAGACGATGTGGTCGTAGCCAGCACCGATATCTGTGACGAGCGGACCTAATACGTAAAAAGGTGCACCATCACAGATATTTTTCTCAAGACGGATATTCGCCTCGATCTCGTGAATAGGGATATGCCCAGGACCCTCCACCATTACCGAGACGTGTGCGCGTCGCGCTCTTTTGACGAGTTCACCAATTACGATCAATTCCCTGATCTGGTATTGATCAGTAGCATCAGCAATTGAACCTGGTCTGAGTCCATCACCGAGACTCAAGGTCGCATTATATTTTTTTGCCAAATCTAAGAGCCGGTCATAGTATTCATACAGAGGGTTTTCCCTTTTATGGTACGACATCCATTCGATCATCATTGAACCGCCTCGACTCACGACACCACACACGCGTTTTTTCCGCTTCATTCCTTTAATACTCTCTCTGGTAACACCACAATGCACGGTTATAAAGTCAACACCGTCATCAAGGTGACGCTCGATCACCTCAAATATTTCGTCTACTGAAGCCTTGATAAAAGACTTCTTCTTCTTTCGTGCTTCGATTGCCACTTGATAAATCGGTACTGTTCCTATTGGTACAGAAGACGCTCGTACGATTTCTCTTCTGATACGATCAACATTTCCACCAGTGGAGAGATCCATGACAGTATCTGCACCAGCCTCAATTGCTGTAGTTAGTTTTTTTAACTCATAGTTCAAACGCGCGACATCAGGAGACGTTCCAATATTCGCATTCACTTTGGTGCGTAATCCTTTACCAATCGCAAGTGGAGCGATGCGGTGTTTACGGTTTTTTATGAGAACGATGTAACCTTTCCTGATACCTGATGTGAGGAGTCGGATAGATATCTGTTCTTTTTTGGCAACTGTGCGGAGTCCATCAGACATTACATATTCTCCACTGGTACTCCGAGCGATGTTTTTGGGACCGCAGCTGAGACAAATTTGAGAATGAATGACATTGCCTTTTCTTCGTTGGGTGCTTCAAACGTCACAATGAAGTCAGGTTTGCCAAAAAGACTTAAAAACTCCCTGATTTTGATATCTTCAGGAACATCGAGCGATCTGATGATGCTTTGTAATTCGTCGACTTTTCCTGGTATGACATCCAGCGTTGATACAAAAATCATTCTTCCTCCTTACCAATTATTATAGTCGGAAAACAATTCTTGTCAATTATCTGAACAGGAATTGTTCTTAATTACAGCGTTTTTTGTTGATTCTAGAGGCACATAACATCCAATATTGACAGCAACGCTATTATACGTACAATAGCATCAGAGGAGGAGACATGGAAAAACTAATCGGAAAGATTACCCATTATTTCAATAAAATCAGTGTTGGCATAATAGAAATTACAGAAGGTGAATTAGCAGTTGGTGATACTATTCATATCAAGGGCCATACTACAGATTTTACCCAAACCGTTACATCAATGCAGATCGAGCATGAAAATATTGAAAAGGCGAAAAAAGGTGATAGTATTGGGTTAAAAGTTGATAGCCATGTTCACGAAAAAGACGAGGTATATAAGGTAACAGAATAATTACATATACCAAAATCTAAATGACAAATGAATTTTAAATGCTTAAATGTAAAATTTTGATATTTGAAATTTAGTATTGATTCGACATTTGTGCCGAAAAATTTCCAAGGCTAATTTTTCGAGCATCCTCCCTTACAGGACTTTAGGCGAAAATCTAATCTCATTTCATTTCGATGATTTTCGGGAAAATTTGTCATTTGACTTTAGAACAGCAACGTTAGTATTTAATTTGATATCAGCATATAGGATCAGACTTTAATCCCCCTATCAATAAACAGGTGTCGTTTAATCTTTTTGGTGGTGGTCTTAGGAAATTCCTCTTCTCTTATTTCAAATTTGGTGATCCGCTTATATGCAGGCAACAAGTCATTGACCTTCCTTACTTCTTCTTTGAACATAATCTCAACATCTTCTTCACTTAAGGTCACACCTTTAGAAGCACTATATTCTTCGAGTAGCTCATAGTTTGGAAAGATGAGTGCACATATCAATTCTTTTTTTGTGTCAGGGTCAATCCTTGGAATTACCAAGACTTCGTTTATCCATTGACTCTTTACCAATTTTTCTTCTATTTCCTCAGGATAGATATTTTTGCCTGTTTGTGTAACAATGATACTCTTTATGCGTCCTGTAATATATAAATATCCCTCTTCGTCCATATGTCCTAAATCACCAGTATGGAACCATCCATCTTTTAATACTTCGTCGGTTGCTTTTTGATTCTTGTAATAACCGAGCATGACATTAGGACCGCGGATCAAGATTTCACCTATACCACCTTCACCAGGTTTATCGATTTTGACCTCAACACCAGGTATTGGTACGCCGACTGAGGCAACTTTTGGTTTTTCCAGCGGACTCACTGAAACTACGGGCGACGTCTCGGTTAAGCCGTACCCCTGGATAATTGGGAGTGCCAGGAGTTCTAGACCACGCGCAACTTTTTCTGTAAGTGCGGCACCACCAGCACATGCAATCCGTATATTGCCAAGGCCCATTTCTCTACGCACTTTTCCAAAAAGTGGTTTTCGTAAGAATTTAAAGACCGAACCTATACCACTCAGTGTATTAAAAATGACTTTAGTTGGTATAGATGCAGCTGCTACCTTTCTATAGACTGCACCGAGGAATTTTTCAAAGAGGAGTGGCACTGCAATTAAACATGAGACATGTGCTTCTTTCATTGTTGCCACAATGTCTTTTGGCTTAAGACTTGCCGGATAGTATACTGCTGCGCCTTTGTAGAGAGGTAAGAGAAAACCAGCCGTGCCTTCGAACGTATGATGCATGGGAATAATTGAAACCAGAGTGTCTTTTTCATTAACAACAATCAATCGGTCGATGGATTCAAGGTTGCTTACGATGTTAGTATGGCTGAGCATAACTGCTTTTGAAGTACCGGTCGTACCAGAGGTGAAAATGAGTACAGCCAGCGAATGTGGATCAACCTCGGGATCGGGATAACTCTTAGTTGCCTTTAATTTTTTGATATCCTCCATAGGTATGATATATTTAAGATTACCCAGTTCAGGTTTGACTTCTTCAATCTTATCGATACAGTTATCTGCACAGAAGACTCCTTTTGTTTCGCTCTGTCGCATGATATGAATGATTTCGGCATCTGATGACATGCGATCGACAGGCACACAGATAAGGCCAGCTCGAACGATAGCCAAATAACTGATCGCCCATTCAGGTCGATTTTCACCGAACACTGCAAATTTATCGCCTTTTTTCAACCTCATTCCTAAGAGATAATTTTTTAGCTTTATCACTTCGTCTTTGAGTTGAGCATAGGTATATGCAGTATCCTCTTTCTTTAGTGCTAATTTATTAGGGAAATTTTTGACCGACTTTTCAAAAATTTCGCCTAATAGTTTTATCTCATCGTTCATGTTCTATCCTTTAATTGAAAAATGTTTTCTCTGCCTTTTTTTAAAAGAATTGGAACGAGTTCACTCGCGGTATGTTTATTCCTGAGCATGAAGAATTCAAGGATGATTGGTAGGTTCACACCACAGATGATATTCAACGATTTGGCTTTTTTCAATAAATGATAACAAGAAATTGTACAACTTCCACCAGGTAAGTCGACAAAAATGATTGTATCCTGTTTGCCGCTCTGATCGAGCATCTGCTCGATTTTTTCTCGCAGAACTTCTCCTGACAGACCGATATTTGTAATGACTTTAACGTCTGGTTGTTTACCCACGATTTGTTCAGCAGTGGTGAGCATAGCTCGTGCAAAATCACCGTGACCAATGATAATTCCTCTGACCATTCTCCTATTCTATATCTTCGTCGTAGTGCATGCCCAATCTTCTATCGCCAGTCAATACTCGCTTTAGTTCTCGGTCAAATTCCTTGGCTGAGCTGATACCCTTCAGTTCCAATAAGTAGTTCATGGCTATAATTTCAGCAATGACTGAGATATTTTTGCCTGGCGTGAGTGGTATCACAATGCGAGGGAGGGGTAGTCCAAGGATCTGTTTTGTTTCTTTTTTTAACCCGGTTCGGTCATATTCTCCCCTTGTTTCTTTATAAAAAACAAGTTCGATGACCATCTCAATCCGTTTTCTGAGACGAACAGCCTTTATACCAAATATTCTAAAAATATCAACAATCCCGACACCTCTAATTTCAATGTGGTGCCTCAAGAGGCTGCTCTTTTCAGCACCTGAACCAATCAGAATACCGCCCCTGCGAACAATCTTGACCAAATCATCAGCAACGAGGCGGTGCCCACGTTCAATTAAATCGAGAGCGCACTCACTCTTGCCAGTACCTGGTTTACCGAGAAAGAGCATACCGACACCATATATATCAACGAGTGTTCCTTGAATAAACTCTGTTGGAGCAAGTTTGAAGTCGAGGTAGGTGGAAAGAGCGTGGATAAAAGGAGTTGTTGACATTGGTGTTCGGAAGATGGGTATTTTCCTGCGTGCCGCCTCCTCAACAAATTTTTTATTGATGCTCTTATTTTTGGTAATAATGACACAAGGTGTGCCTAATTTCATTACAGTAGCGATGCGTTGGTCTCTTATTTTTTTTGACAGTGTTTTTATAAAATTCGTTTCCGTTTTTCCAATAATCAAAATGCGGTCACTCAAAAAGTAACCAGTGTAGCCAGCGAGGGCGAGCCCTGGCCGGAAAATATCAGAGGTGGTTAGTTTTCTTTTGCTGAGAATACTGTGACCTGTAATAATCTCGAGTGAAAAATCTTCTTTTTTCTCACGGTAAAGTGTTTCAGCAGTTATACTTTTCATTTTCTTTTTGTTTTTTGTGCTAATCTTTTACGCTCTCGAAATTTTGCTTCGTATTTATCCAGTTGTCGTTCAATTTTTTTAAAAACCTCATTGATACCTAAATAGAGGTCAGGATTTTTTACCTTGCTCGTGATAACTGAATGTTTTACTGATAGTGTGAGTTCGATGATACTTATTGATTTGTCCTTCTCTAAAACCAGATTTCCATCGATGATGTTGTGTTCAAACCTATGCAATTTTGTCATTTTCTTTTGCGCGTGTTGACTTAAAGTATCTGATAGATCAAAGTTCCTTGCCGTAATTTTTAAATCCATAGAATACCTCCTTTTATTCTATATTGGGCGCACATTATTATAATGATGATTTTCTTCCTGTCAATGAACGTAGATTTTTTCTCAGATTACCCTCGAAAAGATAGGAACATACTGCTATCCCGGACGCACCAGCGCGCAGGACTGCTTTATAATTTTTGTCAGTAATACCACCAACACCCACAACAGGTATGTCAACATTCTTACAAATCGATTTTAAAACCGATAGTCCACACACGGGAGCGTCTCTTTTGGTCCTCGTTTTGAATACAGCTCCGATGCCGATATAATCAGCACCCTGTTTTTGTACCGTGAGTGCATCTTTTACAGTATGTGCTGATGCACCGATAATGGAGCCTGAACCTAATATAGTTCGTGCGACCTTTATTGGTATGTCGTGCAGTCCCAAGTGCACGCCATCGGCACGACACGCCTGTGCAATATCTATACGGTTGTTAATAATGAATTTTACGTGAGGCCTACTGATAGTTTTCTTGATTTTTTGTGCATAGGTGTAAAAGGTTTTGTCACTGAGTGTTTCTATTCTTAATTGTACCATGGTTACATCATTCTTTTCGAAAAATTTTATAATTTCGCTAGGGCGATATTTGAACAAATATTTTTCATCGATGATTACATAGAGTCGAGGTGTGAATTTTCTTCTTAAAAATTCATTGATGTGGAGTTCGAGATCGTAGATTTCAAAGCGTAATTTTTTCAAACGGTTGCTGATTGCTATGTTGTGTGTCTTGAGTGTTTCTTCAATGATACGAGCAGCTTCTTTGGCTCTGGTTATGTTGGCGGTTATTACGTCATTAGGTGTTTTTTTGAGGCGGAGGTCGAACTGTGCTTTCCTGCCGAGATCATGCATGCTTTTCCGGAATGTAACTATTTCGCCTAAGGGTAGTGCTTTTTTTATTTTTAAGAAATCATTTCTGATTTTTCGTATATTGGATAAAAGTTTTTTATTTTGGAGAGAGAATCGTATGATATCTTCTGTAAACTTTAGTGATTCATCGAGACGATTTACATTTACATCGATAATTCGCTCAAATGGCACAGTAAATTATAGCTAATTAGATTTTTATGTCAAGAATGATGTGCATAAGGTTACATCGAAAAAATCGCTGAAATATCACTGAAATCTTTCCCCGTAAGTTATTAAACTTATGGGATAATCATGAGAGTGCTGAGTACTTTTTCAGAACTCTCATAAAAAGCGAGAAGCCTGGCAATTGCCAGGCTTCTCTGAGAGACGGTTTGTGTCTCCTATTCAGTTTTTTCTGTTGTGCGTTCGACCTGTATTGCTTTGTCCCCTTTCGGAGATTGGGTAATTTCGAACTTAACTCTCTCGCCTTCTCGAAGGACCCGGTAACCATCACCAATGATATCCTGATAGTGAACGAAAACATCGCCGGATCCATCCTCTTTCTCTATGAAACCGTACCCCTTTTTACCATCGAACCACTTCACTCTACCGTAAACTGCCAAATGTCCTCCTTCCAAGCTAGTTACACCTTTTCAACATCACACATGTGTTGATAAGGAGACCGATACGGCTAAAGCTTGAGCAATTATATATATTATGATTTGCTTGTCAATACTCAATGTTGGTTAGTCAAAGCCATGAAAAAATAGGGTCTGAACTGATGAGTAGTGAAAGGAAAAGTATATTACAAATCATTTATAGGATTCAAATAATTTGCCCCATGATGAGGCGATAAATTTCTTCACGATGGTCTTACCAAAGATATTGTACCAATAGAAATCATGATATGCCCGCGACGCCACGTATGACCAGGGCACAAGCGCTGTGCGTAAGAGGAAATGCTCAAAAGGCTTCAATTTTCCCCAATATATTGCCTTTTGACCGCGTGATGCAAAGGTATCTTTTGACTCAAAATGGAAATTGACAGTGCTGATGTCTTCACCGACAATATCGATTTCTTGCGGATGTGCCTTACCGAGTTTCATGTCATGCGCGAGTCTCAAGAATTTTATATGCATCGGATCAAATCCCATCATCTTTGCAGCGATTGCATCGATTGCAACTGAGTCACCACTTGCCAAGAGATAATTCGTAATCTGCGGTTCCATGATGCGTGGTCCAGCACCATTACCTGCAATTGTGCCATCAGTTAAACAGAAAATTCCTGGGTGTATTTCCTTTTGTATTTGAAGCAGATCGACAAGGGTTTCATGAATTACTGCATGGGTCCAGTGCCGATTGTCATTCAAGAGACCACCAAATGCATTTTTCATGGCGCCGGTGATTGTCGTGAATACGTGAGTCTTGAGCGTCGGTAGGTGAAATGCATTTTTACCGATGAACATCTTTGGTATCTGAATACCTTGCTTTTTATACACCTTATCGAGGACGAGCAGCTTTACCTTTGGTTTATACGTAATCCACTCGACTTCAGGCTCGTAGAGATAGATGAATTTTAATTTATGTTTCTTTAACACAGAATTGAGATGATTATTTTCAGCACCTTGTTTTGGATCTACGACCACAGTCCGATTCTGCGCAGGAATCAGTTTTTTGTATCCATATTTGAATAAGGTAGAGGCAACACCGTCGAGTTGCCATGGTGTTGTTGAGCAGGCTGGATAATAGAATTGCCATGAAATGTTAATTTTGAGGATGGTTGGAATGTTTGGTTTCAAAAATTCTTTGACATCAGCGATGTGTAGTATCTTTTCTATATCGTCAAGTACAGTTTTGGGCTTTGTTTTTATAACGGCGACTTTTGATTTCATTACCTGATGCGTGGTTTACAGATGATTTCTCTCACTTCGAATGAAAAGAAATCCTTGCCATGTTTTGGTAAACAGACGAGAGCAGTATCAACACCTTCACCCGTACCACCAATAGCAATTATTTCTTTATTGTAGGGCAGGAGGCCAGCATCGATTGCCATGATTGTAATTTCAATACATACCTTAACACCTTCACCAAAGATGCGGAGTGTATTGGCTGCTAATTCCTCTGGTTCTAGACCTCCGAATGTAAGCCGAATTGCACGACCAAAACCACCAAAAAAATGGGTGCCTGTGTAGACGGCGACTCCTTTTTTTCGCAAAAATTCTTTTGTCTTAGTACTCATCTCACATTTGCCAGGTTTATAAAATCCTGCCTGATGTGAGACCGAGACGATTTTTACATTCTTTGATTTTTTTAATAATATTTTTGTCGTATCACCGCTGCACGACGCAATCACAATGTTTTTTATTTTTAATGCATGTGCCCGTTTCAGTGCTACGTCGATTGTCTTATCAGTATTTTTTTTGCCTGGTTTATCCCAATAGAAAATTTCTTTTTTCATTGTGCTCCCTTTTTTATATCGATTTTTACTGTTTATTATAGATAAATTTAGCTAATAATCAAGTTTATCTCTTATGTAGTGGATGCTTCAGTCCATTTTTTTGCGAGTTCGTCTCGTTGCGGCTTATAGATTGTTTCATAAAAATAACGCTGTGAAAGGAGCACTCCTTTATCATACTTTTTACATAGTGCGACCGCTTCCTTCCATACATTTTTGAAGGTATTACCGAAACGTCGTTCGACCTGTCGCTCAAAATCTTTGTCAGTTTTAATTTCGCTGCCAATGACGAATAATTTTTTACCGTCGAGTTCAACACTATAAGCAGCTTCATCACCGATGGTCGTCATGGTGAACGATTTTTGGATTTTTTTTATCTCTTTCTGCGACAGTTTTTTTTCGATCATGGAAAATTGTTTTGGTGGCTGTACTCGTCCTTTCCCTTTAAATCCCCTCTTCGCCGCAGCATAAAATATTGCCCTCTGTAAGCCGAATGATTTTGCTGAGGTAATCGGCAAGCCTAAGACATAGGCGCGCGCTGCCTGTAGGGTTGCCATTACCTGAAATCTCCCTACTGCCATACGACCTCCTTTCCCTTCTTATTTTATCTTCCTCCAATACTGTGTGGCGATTGGTGCTTCCTTACCCACGAGATACGGTGAATCCATTTTTTTTATAACGATGCCTTCACTTCCTTTTTTGACCTCCTCGGTGTAATTATTTTTGACATCGGTTAATCGCTCACCAGCGAGGTTGAAAAAGGGAGGTTTTAAGTTCAGAGTGCACAAAACCTGTTTTCGATCTTCGAGCGGTAGTTTACTCACATTTTTACCTTTAAAATACACGACATCGAAGACATAGATAATAGGTTTGACCCTTGGTTTTTGGGCAAAGAGTGATGGAATGAAACGCCTGCCACCGCTTGAAAAGAGCTCACAGTCAATGACAGTTCCGCCTGGTATTGATTTTTTTGCCAATTTCACAATTGTCGGTAACTTTTTAGACCAATTCGGTGTGCGTTCAAGTCTCCTGCCCCAGCATTCTACAGTACCGTGTGGATAGTGTAAAATTTGCATACGCCAGCCATCAATCTTTGGTTCATAAATCCAATCACCAGTTATCTTTTCACCAAAATAGGGAATCGGTTGCATCAACCACACCGGACCAAATGCCATAAAAAAGTATAGCATTATAATTAACTCCGTCAAGAGAGCTCTGTTTATTCCAAAGCTCTCTATTGACTTTATGCACTAATTATGGTATACTGAATGTTATGAGATTTACTAAATCACTGATAGCAACATTGCGGGAAGACCCTAAAGAAGCAGAGAGTAAAAGCCACCGTATTCTTCTGCGCGGTGGTTTTATCAAGCAACTCGCTTCTGGTATTCATACCTATTTACCGCTCGGTTGGTGTATCCTCATGAAGATTAGTACTATCATCCGTGAGGAACTCGATCGCATTGGTGGTCAGGAGTTATTACTACCTGCGATTTCACCTAAGGAAATCTGGGAGGCGTCGGGTCGTTGGCAAGACTATGGAGATGATATGTTTCGGTTCAAGGATAGAAAAGAGAGGGATTACTGCCTCTGTCCTACACATGAGGAAATCGTCACTGACATTGCACGAACAAAGATTCGCTCATATCGCGACATGCCCCAAATATGGTATCAAATTCAGACAAAATTCCGTGATGAACCAAGACCACGGTTTGGTGTCATTCGTTCCCGACAATTTATCATGAAAGATTCATATACGTTAGATGTTGATGAAAAAGGGCTCGACAAAAGTTTCAATCTCCATAGAGAGGCGTATACGAGAATATTCAAGCGTTGCGGACTCAAATTTGAGATAGTCGATGCATCAGGCGGATTGATGGGAACCGGAGAATCAAAAGAATTTATGGCAAGGGTAGAGAGTGGTGAAGATATTATTGTTGCTTGTTCATCGTGTGATTATCGTGCAAATCTCGAAGCAGCACAGGGTATTGGTCAAGTGACATCGTTTGAAAATGGAAAAATTACAGAGGTTCATACGCCTGGCAAAAAAACAGTGGATGAAGTGAGTGCCTTTTTAAATATTCTACCTTCGAATCTCGTAAAGACAATATTTTACACTGCTCCGAATAACAAGCACATAATTATTCTCCTCAGGGGCGATTATGAGATAAATGAAGCGACGATACACAACAAATTTGGGTTTTCATATCAACCTGCCACAGCTGATGAGATTAATAAAGTATTTGGTGCTGAGCCAGGATATATTGGTCCTCAGGGTATTAAGGGTGTTGATGTTTATGCCGATGATATTTTGAAAGATTGTACAGGTATGATAACTGGTGCGAACCACAATAATTATCACATAAAAGGTTTGAATATCAAACGGGATGTGAAGGTAAGCGAATTTTTGAATTTAAGAACAGTAAAACCTGGTGATACATGCACACGATGTGAGGGTAAACTCGAATTGTATAGTGGCTTGGAACTCGGTCACATCTTTAAATTGGGAACAAAATACACTGAAAAACTCGGTGCAACATTCTTGGATGAGAATGGTAAGAAAAAACCAATTGTCATGGGAAGCTATGGTATTGGACTTGAACGCATCATGGCATGTGCGTGTGAGCAAAAGGGCGACGATAATGGCGCTGTCTGGCCGATATCAATCGCGCCGTTTGATATCTATCTTGTCGTGCTGAACCCTTCTGAGAAAGAGATTACGGATGCAGCAACTCAGAGTGCACAGGCATTGACTGAGGCTGGGTTTTCAGTTATCGTCGACGACCGTGATGTTACTGCGGGCATAAAATTTAACGATTCAGACCTTTTAGGTATTCCAATCCGTGTCACATGTGGACCAAAAGGTTTAAAGAAAAACACATTTGATATTTATATGCGCGAAACAAAAGAAATTTTTGAAGTGGAACGGACTGAGATTGTTGCCAAATGTATTGAGATAAAAGAACATCTGTATCGGAGGATTAATGACTGATACATTTGATGTAGATGCTCTGTCAATGGTAGTAAAAAATGTATTAGAAGAGGCAGGATTACGGCTCTATGATATTAATTTTAATCACATATCAAGAACCTTACGGGTCTTTATTGACAGGGAACGTGAGCCGATAACTGTAAAGGACTGTAAAGAAGTGAGTAATTTAATCTCCAGAAAACTAGAGGGTTCAGATTTAGATAACTTTTCTTATACCTTAGAAGTTTCTTCACCAGGTATCGAGCGGCCGCTGAAGCGGCGTGAGCACTACGAGTGGGCATTAGGAAAATTAGTGGAGATAGATGTCGGTGATAAGAAAATTAGGGGGTATCTGAGACAGTGCGAGGGAGATGGTGTGGTTATTGGCACAGAATCAGGCGAAGAATTAATTCCGTATGCTTCGATACAGAAAGCAAAGGTCGCCGAGGAGATAACATATGGCAAACGAAGGTAATATTATCATCGAGACTATTAAATCAATTGCGCGCACCAGAGGAGTGAAGTTCGATTATGTAATTGAGTCGCTACGCGAGGCGTTAAAGAGTGGTGTGAAGAGAAAATTTGGTAAGGGTGTTGAGTCTGAGATTTCAATCAATAAATCAACTGGTGAAATCAAAATTTTCATTGTGAAGCAGATTGTAGAAGAGGTGGCTGATGTTGATAAAGAGATTTCTTTAAAAGAAGCACGAGAGAAAAAATCAGATTATAAAGTTGGTGATACATATCGAATATTGGTTTCGATTGATGAGTTAGGAAGGACGGCAATTGAGTCTGTAAAACAGGCGCTCACCCAGCGCGTGAGTGAGGCAGAACAGAGTAGGATTATTGCGGAGTATGAGAAGAAAGTGGGAGAAATTGTAAAGGGGGTCGTTAAAGTAGTTAGTCGCAATGAGATACTCGTCGATTTAGGAGCAGTTGAGGCGACAATACCTGGTTATGGAATGATGCGGACTGAACACTATCGTTTGGATTCACCAATCCGAGCAGTAGTTTCGCGGGTCGATCCTGCGCACTACGGTCCCAAAATTATTCTCTCGAGGACTGATGCTAAATTTTTAGAACGGCTTCTTTTCTATGAAATCCCCGAAATCAAAGATGGTTTGATTCAGGTTATTAAGATTGTGCGAGAGCCAGGAGTGAGGGCAAAAGTGGCTGTACAGACCATTGATCCCAAGATAGATCCTATTGGTGCTTGTGTTGGGTACCGTGGAAGTCGTATCCAATCGATCGTTAAAGAACTCTCAGGTGAGAGGATTGATATTATTCAGTGGAGTAAAGACCAGAATCTCCAGGTTTCGAGGAGTTTATCACCAGCGAAGATCAAAACAGTTGTCAATATTTCAGAAGGACATGTACTGGCAGTCGTGCCAGATGAAGACTATTCTAAGGCAATAGGTAAAAATGGGGTCAATGTTGACCTCGCCTCTAAATTGTGTGAAGCCGAAATCGAAATTAAGAAGGCCTCAGAGTATGAAAAGGAATTGAGTGAAAAGGAACTTGCCGAGATAAACATTAAAGAAATCAAAGGACTCAGTGCTGATTTGAAAAAATTGTTGGTTCAGAAGGGTTATGCTAATGTTCTTTCTGTACTCAAGGCACCTGTTGAGGAGTTGAAGTTTTTATTGTCCCTCGATGACGAAGAGGTGTCAACTTTGTTAGAAACAATACAACCAAAAAAAGAGGAAGCTGAGGATGCCACCGAAGAAAGTTCATAGTGTAGCTAAAAATTTAGGTCTTTCGAGTGCCGCACTGATTAAGTTGCTCGAGGAATTAGGTATTACTGCGAAGGGACACATGTCGACTCTTACGGAACAAGAAATAAGGAAGGTAAGGGCAAAAATCGCCGAGGGAAAGAAGAGGGTCAAAAGAGAATTTACCCGTCGGTGGTCAAAGCCTAAGACCAAAGAGAAGAAGAAAAAAATTGACCAGGAGCAAATAAAAGAAACAGTGAAGTCAACGCTCGCAAAACTCGAAAAACGGGAACCCAAAAAACACTACAAACGTGAAGAAACACCAAAGGTTGAGCCAGTTCCTTCTGAAAAAGTTGTTGAGGTTGTTGATTTTATGACTGTTGTTGAATTTGCTCAGGCATTGAAGTTACCTGCGAGTGAGGTTATAAAAAAATGTCTTGATCTGGGATTGATTGTGAGTCTCAATCAACGCCTCGATCTCGATACTATTTCAGTGCTGTGTGACGAATTTGGCTGTAAAATGAAGGTGGTATCTCCAGAAGAGCAACTCGTAGCTGAAGAAGATGTTGAACAGGTTGAACGACCACCAGTCGTTACAGTAATGGGACATGTCGACCACGGTAAGACGACACTCCTTGATGCAATCACAAAACTCCGCGTGGTCGAGACTGAATATGGCAAAATAACCCAGCGTATGGCTGCATATCAAATTACCTATAATGACAAATTGATAACCTTCCTCGATACACCTGGCCACGAGGCCTTTACTGCGATGCGGGCGCGCGGTGCACAAGTGACCGATATTGTTATTCTCGTCGTTGCAGCTGATGATGGTGTAATGCCTCAAACTGTTGAAGCGATAGATCATGCACGTGCTGCAAATGTACCAATAATCGTGTGTATAAATAAAATTGACTTACCCAATGCAAATGTTGCGAGGGTAAAGAACCAACTTGCCAATGCAAATGTACTCATAGAAGAATTCGGCGGTAACAATATATCGGTTGACGTGTCGGCACTAAGGGGAGAGCGTATTCCTGATTTACTCGATGCCGTATTGGTCAAGGCTGAAGAATTAAATCTTAAAGCTCCAGTTCGCAAAGCAGCAAAGGGTGTTATAATAGAGGCTCTTCTTGATCGTGGAAAGGGTAATGTTTCTACAGTTCTTATTCAGGAAGGTACCTTGTATCAGGGAGATTCCTTTGTCTGCGGACCTCATTTTGGCCGGGTGCGGGGTTTACTCGATGAGAAGATGGAACGTGTAGAAAAAGCTGGTCCTTCAACTCCAGTGTTTGTTCTCGGGTTTAGTGGTCTCCCTCAAGCAGGTGAGATTTTTCTTGCGGTCGATAGTGATCGCAAGGCTCGTGAACTAGCTAGCCAGAGAAAACTTTTGGATAGAAGTAGACAAATGGCTGCAAAAGCAAAAGTAACCCTGCTCGATTTACAGGAGAAGATTAAAACTGGTGAGATTAAAGAACTCAAGATAATTCTTAAGGCAGATTCTGCAGGATCGGTCGAAGTACTCGACGAAAAATTACAGGAATTAAGTTCGGAAGATGCTACTATTAAAATCATCCATGAAGGAGTTGGTAAAATCAGTGTCTCAGACGTTCTCCTTGCCGAGGTTACAGGATCAATTTGTGTCGGTTTTCATGTTGGTCCAAATACCGATGCCCTGGATGCAGCTGAACGTGAAGGTGTTGAGATTCGAACATACCGACTAATATATGAAGCACTCGATGATTTACGTTCTGCGATGCTGGGTATGCTTGAACCAAAGACACAGGAAATTTTGATTGGTGAAGCAGAAGTAAGAGAGGTGTTTGATATCGGCAAGGTTGGACAGGTTGCTGGTTGTTATGTACGAGATGGTAAAATTATGCGAAATGCAGTTGCACGTATAATTAGAAATGGACAAGAGGTTGTCGTTTCAAAGGTCACTTCATTAAAAAGATTCAAGGATGATGTTAGGGAAGTTATAGCTGGTTATGAATGTGGCGTTGGTTTTGAAAAAATCGGTGATATTCAAAAGAATGATATCATTCAATTTTATAAAATAGAAGAGCAGGCACGATAATATGTCTGATTCATTTTATTGTGGTCGTTGTAGTTTAGATCTTCACATTGAAAATTGTCAATCGCTCAAAGCCAAGCGAAGAATTGTATCGAGCCTCAAGGAAAAACTGAAAAATCGTTTCAATGTAGCTGTTTGTGAGTACGGTAATTTGTCACTATGGCAGAGAGCTCAGTTAGGTATTGTCGCTTGTAGCAACGACAAGGTTGTTGTTGATTCGATAATAAAAGCCGTAGTAGGTTATTTAAGCAGAGTACATTCAGTATCTATGCTAGATTTCAAAATAGAAATTTTATAATGAGAAAGGACAGAGTGGCATCACTCTTAGAAAGAGAAATATCGTATATCATAACGCAGGATATGAATGACCCACGTTGTCGATTTATTACAGTAACCAAAGTAGTGGTAAGTTCAGATTTGAAAGAGGCGACTGTTTATTTTTCAAGTCTCGAAAATAAATCAGAATCTCTAGCAACATTGCAAAAGGCTAAGGGTTATATAAAAAGTATTTTAGCACATCGTGTAAGATTGAAGTTTTTGCCAGATCTTCACTTTGTCATTGATAATAGTTACGAATATGGAAAAAAGATAGATGAACTCATTGAAAAAATTAGTAACGACCATACAGAATAGTCGACGTATCGTCATCGCTACACATTTTAATCCTGACCTTGATGGCATTTGTGCTGCCTTAGTCTGTGCTTCTCTCGTAAGGCATTATAAAAAAAGAAATCCAATACTTTTTTGTCAGTCTGCACTACCTTCTCGCTATCGTTTTCTGCTCCATGGAAACAAATTTGTGAAAAAGTTACCAGATTTTGATTTATTGATTATTGTTGATTCTGCCAAAATTTTGAGGGTGTTCCAAAATATCTCAGAGCGTCAATTAGTGAAACTCAGGTCGAAGATAATTATTAATGTCGATCACCACCGAAGTAATGACTCCTTTGGTCGGTTGCAAATTATTAATGGTCGTGCCTCTTCTTCCTGCGAAATCATATATCTGATTTTTCGAAAATTGGGTATTAAAATTAATAGACAACTTGCTGACGTTTTTTATTGTGGCATTTATGGTGACACAGGTGGATTTATTTATCCTAATACGACAAAGGAAGCATTGAAAATTGCAAGCGAATTAGTGGAGTTGGGGGTCAAGCCGAGCCCACTCGTTAAAAAAATAAATGTCAAAACACTCGTAGGCACTTTATTACTCAGCGAGGTCTTGAATACAATTGAAATTGAAAATGGTGTGGGGATTATGTATCTCACACAAGATATGCTGAAGAAGACTCATGCAAAGATGTCAGATTCAGAAAATTTTATTTCATTCTGCCAGGCAATTAATGGTGTCAGAGTTTCGCTTTTCTTGAGGGAAGAAAAGGATGCTACGAGAGTCAGTCTGCGAAGCGACGGTATAGTTGATGTCGATGAGTTAGCGAGCCGGTATGGTGGGGGAGGTCACCGCCGTGCTGCTGGAATTCGAATGAGAAAAAACATCACTATAGTGAAGAAAGAGATACTTGGTGCTGTACATAATGAACTCAAGAAGAAGGCGTAGAGTGTGTTTTTCTATATAAATTCTAAATTCGGAATCCAATCAAAATTTTGGTTACTAGTTAATAGGAATAAGGCATCGTTAGTCGTCGACAATAATCGTTTAGGGGCTATGGTTACGCAGCCCGTATCGTCAATCGTTAAGGGGCAACGGCTTTTAAATACCGTAACCGTAACCCTTTTACGAAACGGGCATCGTAGCCGTATCTATAATCCATTTTTACAGGGCGAGCTGCTACGCCGTAAAACAAATCAACGATGCCTAATGGAATTCTGTTAATTGATAAACCGGTTGGTTTCAGTTCATTCCAAATTGTACGTCTCTTGAAGAAGCAGTATAAAAAAGTTGGCCACACAGGAACTCTCGATCCTATTGCGAGTGGATTGCTGCTTGTTCTCATCGGAAAACAAACAAAGAATTTCCTCATGATGCAGACTTTTGATAAAGAATACGTCGGTGAGTTTGTGCTCGGTATGTCGACTGATACGTATGATATAAGTGGTGAAAATGTCTACAATTCACAGACATCGGGTATACAAGGTTCGCTTCAGAGATTTAATGAGATGGCACAAACATTTGTTGGTGAAATTGAGCAACGCCCTCCTCGTTTTTCTGCTATTAAACAGAATGGTGAGAGATTATATAAGTTGAGTCGCGCGGGTATTAAGGTGACACCAAAGAGTAGAAAGGTTTTTGTCAAGTCTTTCAGTATCACAGCAATTCGCTTTCCCATCGTAGCATTTCATACTGTTGTTGGGAAGGGCGTTTACATTCGATCGCTCATCAATGATTTTGGAAATATAATTTGTGGTGGTTCACTATTACTCTCATTACGTCGGGTTAGGATTGGTGACTACCATGTAATGCATGCAAAGCGGCTCGGGAATATTCTGTATTGAGTAAAAACATGAAGGTTTTTATTAACAAAAGCAATATTCTTACGAGAGGGTCACTATGTGGCATTGGTAGTTTTGATGGTATTCACCGAGGTCATCAAACAATAGTCGAATATTTAAAAAACCTTGTCCATCCGAGACAAAAAATCGGTATCATCACCTTCATTCCCTTACCGTTTTTTGTATTAAAGAAGGCGCCTATCTTTTATCTCACACCCCGAAAAGAAAAGGAAAAAATCTTCAGAGAGATGGGTGTTGATTTCATATACTATTTCACATTTACTAAAAAGTTTGCAGAACTGGAACCTGCTGAATTTGTGAAGATCATTGACAAGAAGATTCAACCTTCGATCATCGTTGTGGGTGAGAATTTCCATTTCGGTAAGGGTAGACGTGGAACTGCACCATTTCTTAAACAGAATTCATACAATATTTTTGAGGTTAAAATTTTAAAGTCCCTCGACGACGAGGGAACTATATCGAGTACACGCATTAGAGAACTTTTACTTTTGGGGCATATCAAAGCTGCCAATAGGCTCTTGGGACGAGAATACATGGTATCTGGAACGATAATCAGGGGAAAGGGGAAGGGTGCGCAAATTGGTTTTCCTACAATAAATGTGAAGGTTCCGAAAGATAAACTTTTACCCCTTGATGGTGTTTATAAAGTGTGCGTCTCGTATGACAAGTACGAATTGCTTGGTGCAATGTTTTGTCGACACACTGTCGTTGAGGTTCATCTCATTAACTTTTCGGGTGATTTGTATCACAAGGAAGTTGTCATTAAACTTCTAAAACGTATCCGCGATATCGAGGAGTTTCCAGATGATAGTGCACTCAGAGCTGCTATTGCCTCTGATGTTAAAAAAGTCAAACGTTAATTATATCCCCTGGTGGCCTATTTTTCTACAATCCACACCTTTTCCATGATGACATCATTCAATGGTCTATCATATGGTTTGCCAGTTGTCGCGACGTCACCAATCTTCTCAACAACATCCATGCCATGTACTACTTCGCCAATGATAGTATAACCGCCATTAAGTCTCGGTTGTGGTTCCAAGCAAATGTAGAATTGAGAACCATTGGTGTTAGGCCCATGGTTTGCCATAGCGACTGTTCCTTTTAGGTGCTTTAATTGGGGAAGGATTTCATCGGCTAATTCATATCCTGGAGTACCAGTACCATCGCCCTTTGGACATCCTCCCTGAATGACAAAACCTTTTATGACCCGATGGAATTTCAGCCCATTATAAAACCCTTTATTTACCAATTGTACAATATTCTTAACGTTATTGGGAACATCTTGGGCATAGAGTTTAATTTCAACTTCTCCATAGTCCTTGATTAAAATATGCATGTACGGTTCTTTCTGTTTCTGGGTGGTTTTGCTCGTACATGTTGAGACAATCGCGAGCGAAGCGAGTACCAAAATAAGTAATATTAAACCTCTCATCGTTCCTCCCTTTTTCAAACAATTATATGCAGATATGTAAAAAAGTCAAACACCAGAGAGCTCTGAATCCAGCCCATGTTAGTATGAGCTGTATTCAGAGCTCTCGAGATTGCGGTGATTACAGAAAGATTACAGTGATATTTCATTGATCTATTATCGTTGTAATCATAATATAAATCACTGTAATCGGAGATTTCTGGTTTTCCAGAAATCTTCCAAAAAACATTGACAATTGATTGAAATTCGATATAATTAAATGAATAGCTGACCTATTCGAAGGAGGAACTTTTTAGATGAAAGAATATTC
>LJNI01000018.1 GCA_001303225.1 candidate division TA06 bacterium DG_78
AATAATTCGTTGGCGGTCCCAAGAAACAAAATCATCATCAGACGTGCGTACAAAGAGTGCGTAGTCTGTCGCCTCGCGTTCTTCAGGTTTTTTTGTGAGGAGTTGTTTTTTCCTCAATATCTCACGTTGCTTTCTGTATAGGATATACGCCTTTGCGGTACGGGCGTGTCCATTTTCGATAAGAATCTTCTCTACTGCATCCTGAATTTCTTCGACCTCTGGAGTTTTATCACCCTTCAGAGTATAGAGGAAAAGAACGACCTCACTTGCCAGTCTATCAGCGAGCTCCTTATCTTCGCCGCCCACTGCCTTTGCAGCGAGATAGATTGCATTTGATATTTTCGATTTGTCAAAAGGGGCAATTGTGTTATCCCGTTTCTTTACATATTGAAAAATTGATTCCTCAGGAATCTCCTCTGAGATTCCAATTCTTAACGATGCTTTTCCTTCCATCTTCGCTCCTTTTTTATTTTCGATAATTCCTTTGCAAATTTATCAATGTTTGTAAATTTACGATAGACTGAGGCGAACCGCACATAACTTACTTCATCTATTTCCAACAGGTGATCTGACACCATCTTGCCAATATCAGAAGATTTTATTTCGGTCTGATATCGGTCAGAGAGACTATCCTCGATGTCGTTAACGATAGACTCAATCTTTTCAGCAGATATTGGACGCTTCCGACATGCGGTGGCAATACCGTTAAGAAGTTTTGTACGGTCATACGGTTCTCTTGTGCAATCACGCTTAATAACGACCAAGGGCATTCGTTCAATTGTTTCATAGGTTGTGAAGCGGAAATGACATTTGCCACACTCCCGGCGTCTCCGTACTACTGAACCAGCTTGAGATGCTCTCGTTTCCAAAACCCGGTCTCCATCTTTCCCGCACCGCGGACACTTCATAACATATTCCTCACTCTGTTCGGAATATGATTACACAGATTAATATTTGAGATTACACTGATATATAAAAAATTCTTATCACGATAATCATTCTTTTCATCTCCGTAATCAAGCATCTGAATCTCATTCAGATGCTTAAAATACACTATATATAGAGTCATCATTATATTATAAACACAATTTGTCTTTTGTCAAGAGGGAAGATGCAAACAGGTAACAGATAATAGATATCAGATAATTGTCACTTGTTTCGTGCATTACATGCACGGCTGAGTGTTTCAATACGCCTATCTGTTATCTCTGATCTGTTATCTGTTTTACCTCAGTATTTTTCTCCTCGCAAAGACATATGAAAGTTCGGCACCAAAGAGGAATATATATGCCGAGTAGTAAATCCATAAAAAGAGTAGGATGATTGCTGATAACGATCCGAATATTTTCGAATAGTCAACAACCTGGGTTATATAGAAAGAAAAGAGGATTTTTGCCAATTCCCAGAACAGTCCAGTAAAGAGCGCACCGAAGTACGCTGCCTTGAATGTAATCTTTTTGTTCGGAAAGAACCAATAAATAATGCCGAAGGAAAAAATGCTGAAGAATATGCTTACTTCAGGTAAAAATTTTGCAAATCCACCGACACCGATAGCATTTGCCCAGAGCGTAGATATTACTGAGGCAACCAAGAGGATGAATACAGCGAAGGCAGCACCTATTGTTATGAGGCTCTTTTTGAAAAAAGGCCGGTCCTTCTTCACTTTCCAGATAACATTCAACGTAGATTCAACAGCACGGAAGATACTCGCCGAACCCCATAAGAATGCTACAACACCAATGATCGCAATGACGATAGAAGTCTGTTTTATTGTTGAAATATTCCTTACTATCTCGTCAATGCCGACTGGGAAGATTTGTTTAATAAAAGGCATTAGTCTTTCAATAACACCTTCAGATGAACCGAGGACAAACAAGGAAAACGAGATAATACCTAAGATGAGTGGAAAGAGGCTGAATACCATTGCATGAACCAATGCCTGGGCAAGCAATGGGCAGCGGTCCGCATTAAACTTGTTATACGCCTTAGAGAAAATCCAGAAGAATTTGTTCATTAACCAACGTTTCCGTAGACTTGTGAACCATTGATAAATACTTCTAAGATGTTTATGTTATCGAGGTTGTTTTCTGTAAGGGGATTCTTGTCCAGTACGATGAGGTCAGCGAACTTACCACACTCGATCGTTCCTTTTTTTTCTTCATCAAATGTTGCGTAAGCGCCTCCTGCTGTATAAAATCTGAATGCCTCAAAGGGAGTGAGTCTACCACATGAAAAAGGATGGTTAATGGCTCCTTGAATTCCGTAGAGGGGACCGAGTGGCATGCAATCTGAGCCAAAAATAACCTTCACACCTGCGTTGAGCAATTTCTTGAAACAATTCATTCTTTTGTATCGCTGGCCGAGATAGTGTTCATACAGACCCCCAGGCATTTGCCACTGCCTGACAAAATTTGGCTGCATTGAGGCAATTACATTCATCTTTGCGATTTTTTCAACTGAAGCATCATCGACCATCTCGATGTGCTCGAGCCTGTGACGAAGCACATTACGGTTACTCATATTTTTCTCGAGTACTCTCAAAGCCTCATGGATTGTCCTGTC
Organism: candidate division TA06 bacterium DG_78; assembly: GCA_001303225.1. GTDB lineage: Bacteria > Hydrothermota > Tepidihabitantia > SM23-42 > SM23-42 > DG-78. The sequence goes on from LJNI01000018.1 coordinate 2,563, forward strand.
ACCAATCGCATGGATCATTAATTGAATGCCATGTTCTTCTGCTCGTTCAACGAGAGCAGATACTATATTCATAGCTAATAGAAAGTTACCTCGTTTATTAGTGTGCTGATACGGCTCGTTGGTCGCCGCGGTTTTTGCTCCGATCGAACCATCGAGGTAAATTTTCATTCCCCGAATCCCGAGAAAATCATTGCCAGATCCAATAGGCACATCTGGTGATACTATGGTATCAAAATATTTATGAGGAATATACACCGCTATCCTCAACTTTAATGTGTGTTGTTCTTTACAGTTTTGTAAGATACGGAATTGAGACGGAACAGTGACTTCGTGAATTGAGGTAATTCCATGGGCGAGTGCCTCGGCACTCGCCAAAGCGATTGCTTTTTCCACCATTTCATCACTCGGCTTAAAAATTTCACTCAGATTAAGAGCGATATCTCCATACAAATAACCATTCATTCGATCAACGATTTTCCAGTCTTGTGGTATACTATTCAAAGCCTGCGTGTTGACAACAGCGTAGTGACCACAGACGCGCCGCATGATTATTGGTTTTTTTGTGGAAATCTTGTCCAAGATAGTTTTATTTAATGTACTCACATCACCGTGAATCCATCTGCTCTCATCCCAATTCGAGCCAAACACTATGTCACGGTCTCCATGTTCTGCTTCCCGTAGTTTTTCGAGGCATTCATTCAGGGATGTACATTTTTCTAAATCTATTCTCTGCAGTTCTATTCCTCTCGACACGAGATGGGTATGGCTATCAATGAAGCCTGGCATGACAAAATTGCGTCTCAGATCAATTTTTTTTATATGTTGTGGCCATTGTTCTTTGTTGGAAAAAACGTCTGCTATTAATCCGTTATGTAATAGAACGGCGTTTACTGCAGTCGTGTTCTTTGTAAAGGAAATGAAGTGACCATTATACAACAGAATTGGTTTCACTGTATTGGCGAAGACTAACCAATAATAATCGGTTCTTCTGGGTAGGAATACTCGAGAGGACGTGGTTGTAACAGTGCACTACCGATGGTAAGGGTACCCACTCTACCAGCAATCATGACGAGAACAATTAATAATTTGCCAACTGCTGACAAATCATAGGAAAAACTACAAACCTGATTTATTGATGATCCAAGCGAAAGCCCAACTGTTCCAAATGCAGAGAAGAGCTCGAAGAGCACTTTCAGGGGTGATTGGTTTTCAACGAGCACAATCAGAAAAAATGCACCAAGCACAATTGAGACAGAGAGAATTACGATGTGAAATGATCTGAACGCTTGTTCAATAGGAATTCTCTTCTTTGATGCTGGAATGTCCGTGCCATACCGACCGAGGAGCAGCTCTTTTGCCCAGCTCACCAATACCACAAAGGTTGTCGTTTTTATACCTCCTCCAGTGCCTCCTGGTGAGGCGCCGATAAACATAAAGAGCATCAAGAGTACGAGTGTAAGTGGTGAGAAGAGCGAGATCGTGATGGTATTGAAACCTGCTGTTCGTGGAGTAACTGCTTGGAAAAATGAAAGTGAAAGTTTACTAAAAAACGAATATCCAAAGAGACTCTTGTTACCTTCGTAGAGCAGAATGAATACTGTGCCTATTACAATGAGAAGGATCGTCGTTTTCAATACAATTTTTGAATGGAGTGCTAATTTCTTTTTTTCTTTCTTAATTACAGTTGTATATACGTCTGAGATAACGACAAAGCCTACGCCGCCTATAATAAATAACAACGCGACAACGAGCGGGGCAGATACTGAGCGAGAGAAGAGAGCCATGTTTTCTGAGAATGATGAGAATCCCGCATTGCAGAATGCAGAGACCGAATGGAAAAACGCATGGCCGACGGCAGTGAGTGGATCGAATCGTTCTAAAAATGAGAAAAAAAGTAGGATCGTACCGGCTGTTTCAAAAGCAATAGTGATTTTAAAGACGCGCCAAGCAAACTTTGTTAAATTTTCGAAAGTCAAAAAATTAATTGACTCTTTGAAGAGCACGCGGTCACGAAGTGAGATCTTTCTCCCGAGAAAAAAAAAGAATGATGTCGAGAGTGTCATGTAGCCAAGACCACCGATCTGAATCAAAATGAGCATAATAGACTTGCCGAACAACGTGAAATCGAGGGCAGTACTTTTAACAATCAATCCAGTTACACACAATGCTGATGACGCGGTAAATAGTGCATCAACTAATGATATTCCATGTGATGCTATCGGCAATGACAACAGTATTGTCCCGACGGCAATAATTCCGAGGTAGCCAAAGATGAGGAGCCTTGGTGCATTGATTTCTTTTGAAACTTTCATCGTTTAGTTTATCCTATTTTATCTGTATGTCAAGTTATTGCTCGAGTAACTGCTGTTGATCAAATTTGTGGTGCTTAACCTGAACTTTTTTCGAAGCCCTTTGGGCAAGTCGATTTGCTAACTTATTTCCAGTCCGTGGGATTTGTACAAGCAATACATCTTTGATTTGATTCTTTAGTGTGTTGATTCTCTTGAGTTGTGGGGCAATACGGGGAGACTTTATTCGATATGTACCGGTGATTTGTTTATAAGCAAGTTCTGAATCAAGTTTTATTGTGGCGTGCGCGGCGTCGTTTGCGATAATCCACTTCAGGGCATGGATGATTGCCTCATATTCGGCAACATTGTTCGTTGTTATACCTATGTATTTAGATATTTCTTCTATCGGGTGGATTTCATCGTCATCGGCAAATATTACAATGCCAATACCCGCAGGACCTGGATTCCCTCTCGATGAACCATCGACATACATTGTGACCTTTGATGGTGATGACATTGATCACCTGTTTTATAAATCTAATTTCACTTCGTTGAAGGCACAAAAATGAGAATACGTCCACAATTACCACAGAGCAGAATTTTATTTCTCTTCTTTAATTCATTGAGAAATTGGAACGTAAGATTAGCATAACAGCCGGTGCACGTCGTGTCAGTAATCACACACACCACTCTGTCTCTCACGTTACTGATTCTTCTATACACCTCTTGAGTATCTTGTGGTAATTTTTTAAAATGCTCATCAAAAGAAATTTTTGCTTGCTGCTGTTTCGTCATTAATTCTTCGTGTTCTTTTTCCAAATTCTTTATTTCGTTCTGTTTACTCTCTACGATGTTTTTCGTCTCCTCTTCTAATTCGCTCACGGCACTTTTGAGTTGCTCCTCTTCTTCTAACAGCACCATCATCTCATCCTCTATCTTTTCGTTTTCTTTTTTTAGATAATCGATCTCAGCAATGATTGCTCGATACTCCTCGTTTGTTTTGACTGAAAATGTTTGGCTATTTAATTTGGTGATTTTGCTCTCGTTTTCAGCTATATCACCTTCTTTGATCTTGTACATTTTTTTAATTTCTTTGACACGGTTACTTTTTTCCTGAAAATTATTATGTGCTTCTTCTATTGCTTTTTCTGATTTTGTAATCTTATGTGGAATTTCTTGTATTGTTGATTCTGCCTCTTTGATATCATCATCAAGTCTTTGAATCGTTACCAGGAGATCGAGGATATCTTCCATGGTGACGCTAGATGCTATACGCGATACGCTCCATGTGTATGAAGCGTAAAGCGTCAGGCGTGAGGCGGGTTTTCGCACTGGGCGGTACCCGACTTGAACGGGTGACCTTCTGCATGTCAAGCAGACGCTCTGACCAAGACTGAGCTAACCGCCCTAAGTTGAGCATAGGCTATTGTATGCATAATTGACCGTAAGTCAAGACCAAATCGCATTAGGATTTCAGTCTACGCAGTGCCAATCAAATTTATTGACTTTTGTATATGTAGGGTTATAATACAATCATCTATGGGTGAAAAGATTAAGAAAGAGATCTGTTCGTGGGCAATTGTTATCATTGTTGTGCTCATTTTGAGAGCTATCTTTGTCGAAGCATACGTCATTCCAACTGGTTCTATGGAAAAATCACTCCTTATCGGTGATGCCCTTTTGGTCAATAGATTTATCTATGGAGTTAAAATCCCTATACCGTTCACCGGAACGCAGATTCCTTTAATACCTGGCCGTAGCCCACAACGTGGAGAGATCGTTGTTTTTATTTTTCCTTATGAAAATAAGGACTTTGTGAAACGGTGTGTGGCTATCGAAGGAGATACTGTCGAAATAGTTAATAAAACATTATACATAAATGGTGAGGAGGTAGAAGAATCGTATGTCTGGTATAAAGATCGGCGTACGTTCAGCGGTGTTAATTATGATCCGACTCTGTACCAGAAGAAGTGGGAAGACGCTGAACTGTATGAGATATTCGGTATACAGGTTCGGGATAATTTTGGTCCAGTTGTTGTGCCTCCAGAACATATCTTTGTAATGGGTGATAGTCGTGACAATTCCATGGATTCAAGATTTTGGGGACCGCTCCACAAAAAATATCTCAAGGGGAAACCGCTATTTATATACTTTTCCTTTGATCCGGGTGGCGAAGTACAGAATTTTATGGATATATTTAAGATCTGGCAGTGGAAGGCAATCCGTTTTAACAGGATTGGCCAGGTTATATAAAAAGTGAGAGTGAGTGAAATTTTAGGCAGTTGTAGAATAATTCTATAATAAGATTTAAGTCTAGAAGGGGGTAATGTGAAAAAAATCATTATTGTACTCAGTATCATCACAGGATTTCTTTTAGGACAAGATATGGTTGTAAGGGTCTATGCACCATCACGTGACCATTTAAATAGGATTTCTCATAAGCCCTTGGATATTGTACAGGTATGCAGAGGAGCGTGGTATGATATTGTCGCTGATGACGCACTGTTACAGACAATAGCCAGTTCAGGTCTACCGTATGAGGTGACAATCTTGAGTCTTGCCGAGCGAAAAGAGGTGGCGCGGTCTGATTACCTTTCATATAGCGAGGTGAACGACAGTCTGCAACAGATGGTGCAGAATTATTCATGGATTTGTAAACTCGATTCGTTACCTATTCCGACATATGAAGGCAACTGGATTTATGGTATTAAGATTTCAGATAATCCTCATATCGAAGAGGATGATGAACCTGGATTTTTGATCGATGCCATGCACCATTCAAGAGAGTGGGCAACACCTCCGATTGTGTTATTTTTTGCCGACTCCATACTCAGTTCGTATGGTGTGGTTCCAGGCATTACCGAAATTATCGATAATATTGAAATCTACTGTTTCCCAATTATCAATGTTGATGGCTATCTGTATGACTATCCCGGAGCACTATGGTGGCGTAAGAACCGTGAACCTGCATGCGGTGGCATTGGGACTGATCCGAATCGGAACTATGCAGGGTGTAGTGGAGACATTGAAGGTGAATGGGGAGCGGTTGATGAAGACAAGGCATCTCATAATAATGTCTCACAGTATGCACGGGAGGTTTTCTGTGGGCCTCACGTGAATTCTGGCGATGAGACGATGGCACTTACCATGTATACAAAATCTCATATCATCAACACATACATGTCGTACCACAGCTCAGGAGAAATGCTCATGTGGCCCTGGGGTTGGACAGGTGATCCGGCTCCAGATGCAGCCATCTATGATTACATAGGAAATACAATGGCTGACCTTGTGCAGAGATTAGGCGGTGGTACCTATGACCGCGGTCCTGTGTATACGACAATTTATGGAGTGAGCGGTTCGAGCATGGACTGGTTTTATGGCTGGCACCACTATGTTGCTGGTATTTCACACCTTGCATTCACCACTGAGGTTGGTACAGAATTCTATCAGGATACGACTGATCTTTATGACATATGTTATGAGAATTTCAAGGCGTTAGAGTGTCTTGCGCATTTTACCGATTCAATTCCTCTGTATTGTGATGGGGTCGTCGCTTCTCCTGAGGTATACCCATTAGAGACGGTGAATGATAATTTTACGATTTATTGGCATCCAATAAATAGTGGATATAACCATCCAACGCACTGGGAATTGGTTGAATTATCAAATCCCTCAGTTATTGAGGATGATTTAGAATCAGGAACAGACCGCTGGGTTCTCAATGATTTCACCCTTTCGACCGACGAGGTACATTCAGGAACCCATAGTTTCTTCTCTGGTAATATTGATGACATGAATAGTGCAGTACAGACTGCTCATCCCTACTTGGTGCAATCTGGCGATTCATTGACCTTCTGGTGTTGGCACAATTTAGAGGAAAACTGGGATGTAGCGATCGCTGAATTCTCATTAGATACAAAGGAGTGGTCTCCTGTTGATACGATCAGATTTACTGGTAACTCTGGTGGTTGGGTACGAAAGGCATATTCACTCGAATCATGGGCTGGTGCATCCGGGTTTCTGCGATTTCGCGCAATGACTGATGAAAATGTTCACTACGATGGGTTCTATGTTGATGATATCTCACCGGTCTGTCTTTTTGCCAACGTAGATACAGTCGCATCCGATATCACCGACACACTGTATGAATTTACTGGTCATCCCTTGGGTGAATTCTACTACGCTGTGCGTGGTTACAATACAACCTGGGAATGGGGTGATTATTCAAGTTTGGAGAAAGCGAATGTTATTGGAATTGCAGAGAACGAATCCCCTGATGTTTACACAACGCCGAATTTGTCAATATATCCGAATCCCTTCAGCAGGAAAACTGATATCCGATATCAGATATCCGATGTCAGCAAAGCTCAGTTGAAGATTTATAATGTCACTGGACGGTTAATAAGATCCTTCGATCCCGATGGTCTCAGGACCAAGGGGCAATTTGACCATACGACTATGAGACTATCTGACCATATCATCTGGGACGGTACAGATCTGCATGGCAAGAGAGTTCCTGCAGGTGTGTATTTTGTTCATTTCACAGCTGACGACTGCCAAAAAATAGAAAAGGCAGTATTATTAAAATAGACACACAGAGATAAAGAGATAGGCGACCAAAAAATTTGGAAAATTGGGTCGGGATTAAGAAGTTAGATTATTTTAATTCCAGGTTCCCAATCTTAACCCTTTAACAATCTCTTCACATAATCCTTCACTTCACGAAGACCTGAGATAAGACATATACTATAGAAAAGTCCAGAGGCGATAACGCCGCTTATAATGATGTTCCCAACCTGAATTAAAAAAGAACCCCCAAATTTTGCAGCCACAAGATTATTCACAATCATACCACACACACCACCCGCAGTCGCGGCAATGACGAGCAATATAAAATATCGAATGAGTGGTGCTATTTCAATAGCGCCAATCTTACGGGGTATAAGTTTTATTAAAATAATCAGATTAATAAATGAAGAAACTGTCGTAGCAATGGGGAAAGCTCGAAAACCGATGATACGCATTAAAACTAAAGCCAAAATGATATGGATACCGACTGCTACAAAACTTGCATACATTGGAGTCTTGGCGTCTTTGTACGCGTAGAAAAGTGCAGCAACATTTCTCAGTCCAGCAATAAAGGGGATACCGATAACGTAGAGTATGAGTGCCTGAGCTGTGGCAATGGTATCGAGCGCAGTAAACATACCACGTTCATAAATTAATCGTGTAATAGGAGATGAAAGAAACGCGATAATAACTGCGCTTGAAACAGTAAGGAAAAAAACCAATTTTAAGGAATCAAACAGCGTTGTTCGAACTTCGTCGAATTTTTCTTGGGCGACATAGTGAGAGAAGGTAGGCAGTGTCACTGTTCCCACTGCTACACCGAATAGACCCAATGGTAAATACATAACCCGAAATGCATAGTTCAACCAGGTGAGGCTCCTTTCCTCTAAGAGTGAAATCAAGATTGTATCAACTGCAACATTGATCCGTGATGCTGCTAAGCCCATTGCTACTGGAATAAATAACACGAGGATTTTTTTGAAGTAGGGATCAGAAAAATTGAGATACAATTTGTAGCGGAAGCCCTTTTTAAAAAGTACTGGGATCTGTGTTAAAAATTGCATTAAACCACCGAGCAGGACACCGAATGCCATGCCAAATATCGGATCAACACCACGATTTATAAGATATGAATAGAACAGAACAGGTACTGCAATTGAGAATATATTGAAGAAAGCCGGAGCAAGTGAAGGCACGAAGAATTCGCGCTCAGTATTCAAATAGCCCATTGCCCACGCTGCCAAGGCGACGAATAACAAAAAAGGAAACATGACAGCAGTGAGGCTCGTCGTGAGGGCTAATTTATTTGGAATAGAGCCAAACCCAACTGCGATGATCTTAGTGAGGTACGGTGCTAAAATAATACCGAAGATAACAATGATTCCAACGACGAGCAAGAGAATATTGAAAATATTACTCGCAAGTAAATTTTCTTGTTCTCTACTCTGATGTTTCTGTTCAGATAAAATCGGTACGAATGCAGCAGAGAGGGCGGTTTCAGCGAAGAGATCCCGCAACAAATTTGGAATGCGAAATGCTGCGTTGAATGCGTCGGTTGATCGTCCAGCACCGAAGAGATAGGCGAATACTGATTCCCTCACCAATCCAAGGACGCGGCTTATTGCGGTACCGACGGTAAAGGCCCTGACGCCCTTAGTAATATCCGCCATCGGCAATTATACAGAATTCGAAATGTGTGTCAATGCTTGTATAGAATTTTGCCATTACTGATTGACAGAATATACATTTTTGGCTACAATCGACTGTGAAGAAAAAAAAATTCCAGAAAAAAATTCTGCTGATAACATTCACTATTTTTTTGATTGCATTTTGTGTACGATTTATAAATCTCGAGACAGTCAAAAATAATCCGTATTTCGATTATCCAATAATGGACGAAAACTATCACGATGTGTGGGCACAAGAGATTGCCGAAGGAAACGTGTTCGTAAATGTTCCTTTTTATCGGGCTCCGGCATACCCTTATTTTTTGGGCTTTATCTATAGCATCTTTGGTCACGGATACTACATACCAAGACTAATAGGTATAATCATCGGTTCACTTTCCTGTGTACTCATCTACCTCGTAGGGAAAGAATTATTTAAACCGAACATAGGAATACTGGCTGCTTTATTGGCATGTTTTTATAGCATGTTTTTATATTTTGATTCAATGCTTTTGACGACTAATCTGGAAGTATTTTTCTGTCTTTTTGGCATATTATGGTTGCTCTTTTGGTTAAAGACTAAAAAAAATTTACATCTTGTTCTCTTTGGTATTCTTTGGGGATTAGCATCTATTACGCGGCCGAATTTCCTTATCTTCGTTCCGATTTTTGTATTCTATCTTCTGTTTAGTTTCAACAAAGAACCGTTGAAAAAACGACTGCAATTTGTTATTATCTTCTTCATCGGTGTGGTACCAGCTCTCGTCGCCGTAATACTAATAAATATCTTTGCTGGGAAAGATACTGTTTGGGTGGCGTGGAATGGTGGTATTAATTTTTACCTTGGCAATAACCAATATGCGAATGGCTGGTCTGCTACATCTCCAGAACTCGATGCAACATGGTGGGGAGGATATAGAGACGCCATAATTATTGCTGAACAAAAAATGGGACAGAAACTCTTACCATCCCAGATTTCTAACTACTGGTTCAAGCAGGGATTTGATTATATAGTTTCAAAACCGCTGGATTGGGCGGGTCTGATGTTAAAGAAAATTTACCTAATGTTTAATTCTTTCGAAATTTCAAACAATCAGAATATTCAATCCTTTATATTATTTTCCCCCCTGATGCGAATTCCGCTATTAAATTATGGTCTCATCATCTCATTAGCAATTTGGGGGATTGTTTGCTCTGATAAAAAAAGGGTAGTGATAATAATATTCTTATTTATGCTTTCATATGCACTTTCTATTGTTCTATTTTTTGTCAATGCACGTTATCGTATGCCCTTAGTGCCATTTTTATTAATTTTTGCTGCTGTTGCAGTCTTATGGATTATACAAAAATTTGTAGAAAAAAAATATAAACATGCGGTATTATCTATTTTTATTATAGGAGGTTTATTTGTTTTTGCTAATAGTGATTTTTACGGTACACACTCAGTAGATTATAATAGAATCCAGGTCAGTCTGGGAAACCGATTTTCTGAATCAGGCGAATATAACCGCGCAGTTCAAGAATTTAAAAAAGCCCTTGACTATAATCCCCAAAACACAGATGCGTTGAATGCATTAGGGACCACATATATAATGATGGGTAAGCCGTATGATGCGATGAGAGTATTTAGGGAATCCATTCACATAAATAACAATGCAGATGCATTGTGTAAACTTGGAGTTATATACTTTCAATTCGGGTGGATGGACAGCTCACAATCTTGCTTTAACGATGCGATGATAATGGGTTCTACCAATCCTGAAGTTTATTATTATATTGGCGTGTATTATGCATTTGCAAAGCAGCCCAACTTAGCAATAAAGAACCTGGAAACATCACTGCAATATTATCCTGACCCAAAATATATTAATAGTATTCATTACAACCTAGGTAGGCTTTATCTGGAAATTAACAAAATAGAAGAAGCAAAAAAACATCTGCTCCAGGCAGGAGAGGATTACAAGGACGTATCCAAAATATTAAAAAGTTTGCATTAAAGTAACTAACAGAGTCAAATTTTCATTGACTTTCAGATTGATTTAACTATAATGAAAGGAAAGGAGGTTGCATGAAATACAAAGTCGCAATTAATGGATTTGGAAGAATTGGCCGGCTTGTTTTTAGGGCTGGATATAAAAATGACAAGTTTGATATTGTGGCAATAAATGATATCACTGATGCCAAAACCCTGGCACACTTATTAAAATATGATTCTGTTCATAGAACGTTTGATGCTGAAGTGCAAGCAAAGGACGATGCAATAGTCGTCAATGGCAAAGCATGTAAAGTCTTTTCTGAAAAAGACCCTTCAAAACTTCCCTGGAAAGAGTTGGGTGTTACCTACGTGCTCGAATCTACAGGAAAGTTCCGTGAATACAGTAAGGCTGAGTTGCATATCAAGGGTGGTGCGAAGAGAGTCATGCTTTCTGCACCAGGGAAAGGCGAACCAAAGATTCCAGGATTTGTCATGGGAGTCAATGAAAAGACCTTTGATCCTCAGAAACATTTTATTTTCTCGAATGCATCATGCACGACAAACTGTTTTGCGCCCATGGTCAAAGTACTCCACGAGAAATTCAAGATTCGTCGAGGATTTATGACGACGATTCACGCCTACACGAATGATCAAATTATCCTCGATGGCCCTCATAAAGATTTACGCAGGGCGAGAGCCGCTGCCCTTTCAATGATTCCAACATCTACTGGTGCGGCAAAGGCTATCATTGCAATATTCCCTGAATTAAAGGGTAAGATTGATGCCATCGCAATCCGTGTACCAACTGCAGATGTCTCGCTCGTTGATTTCGTTGTTGAAGTCGAGAAGGAAACAACCACAGAAGGGGTGAATAAGACATTTAACGAAGCATCACAAACGAGTCTCAAGGGCTATCTCCAATACTGTGAAGAACCACTCGTTTCCTCGGATTTCATTGGTAATCCACATTCATCAATCTTCGATGCTGAGTTGACAAAGGTCCAGGGAAATCTTGTGAAGATATGTTGCTGGTACGATAATGAGTGGGGATATTCAGTGAGGATGGTGGATTTGCTTAAATATATTATAGGGAGAGAGTAATGCCAAAGCTATCGGTCAGAGACTTGCCAATCAAAGGGAAAAAAATTTTTGTACGGGTAGACTTTAATGTGCCGCTCGATGAGAATCTCAATATAACCGACGATACCCGAGTCAGGGCTTCACTGCCCACGATCAAATACATACTGGAGAATGGTGGGATACCGATCCTGGCAAGCCATCTGGGTAGGCCCAAGGGTAAAATCGATAAAAGATTCAGTCTGACGCCGGTTGCCTATCGATTAGAACAATTACTGGATTGCAATGTGCTTTTTGCCCCAGATTGCGTGGGCGATGAAGTGAAAAAGATGGTCCAGGATTTGAAACCAGGTGACCTCCTCCTTCTTGAGAATGTTCGGTTCCATGCCGAAGAAGAGAAGAACGATCCGAACTTTTCCAAGGAACTGGCCGCGCTTGCTGATCTCTATGTCGATGATGCTTTCGGTTCAGCACATCGTGCACATGCTTCAGTAGAAGGTATCGCTCATCACTTTGAGAATCCTGCAGGTGGTTTTTTAATGGAGAAAGAGCTCAAATATCTTGAGGGTTCGTTAAAAAATCCACAGAGGCCTCTCTTGGCAATTATGGGAGGCGCCAAGGTGTCGACGAAGATCGGGGTGATAAAAAATTTGTTGAATAAAGTAGACAACCTCGTGATTGGTGGTGGCATGTGCTTTACGTTTCTTAAAGCAAAAGGATATAATATTGGAACGTCATTATGCGAGGATGAATTTTTAGATGAAGCGAAGACTCTTTTATCAAACACAAAGATATACCTTCCAGTCGATGTTGTTATTGCGAAAGAACCGAAGCCTGGGAACCCAACAAGAACTGTTGATGCATCGTCGATTCCCGCAGACTACTGCGGCGTTGATAACGGCGAGCAGACGACGAATGAAATAGGCACACTCATACAAAAGGCGAAGACGATTGTCTGGAACGGGCCAATGGGAATTTTTGAGATTGATGAATTCTCAAAAGGAACGGCAAAGGTGGCACACACAATTGCTGAGGCAACCGCTGCTGGAGCAATTTCTATTGTAGGCGGTGGTGATACGATTGCAGCGCTCTCGAAATTCAAACTGCTCGATAAGGTGAGCCATGCTTCAACTGGCGGCGGTGCTTCGCTCGAGTTTCTCGAGGGTAAAGAACTACCCGGCATTAAGGTACTCAAGGAGAAATAATGAACCCAATCATTGCTGGCAACTGGAAAATGAATAAAGACCCTGTAGAATCAAGAGCTTTGGTGCAACAACTATTAGAATTAACAGGCGATGTAAAAAATAGAGAGATCATCATCATTCCGCCATTTACCTCATTATCGATCGTGGCTGAACTCACGAGAACCAGTAGAATAAAGCTTGGTGCCCAGAATATGTATTGGGAACGGAGCGGTGCGTATACTGGAGAGATCTCAGGGGTCTTTTTAAAATCGCTCGGTTGTGACTATGTACTGATAGGTCATTCTGAAAGACGCCACATTATGGGGGAGACCGATGAGATAATTAACAAGAAGCTGAAAGCAGCACTCGAAATTGGTCTCATCTCAATCTTCTGTTGTGGTGAAACAGAGAAAGAGAGAGAAGATGGGAGGACTGAAGAGGTGATCACAAGACAGCTGCAGCATGGTCTCAAGGATATCGAAGATCAGGTGCACAAAATGATTATCGCATATGAACCAGTGTGGGCGATTGGGACAGGTAAAACCGCAACTCCACAGCAGGCAGCAGAAGTTCATGCGTTCATCCGCAGCAGGTTGCAAAAACAGGTGGCGGTCCTCTACGGTGGTAGTGTTAAACCAGATAATGTAGATGCATTAATGTCAGAGAATGAAATCAACGGCTGCCTTGTCGGTGGCGCGAGTCTCAAACCAGAAAGTTTTGCTCGGATTGTAAAGTTCAATCGTTAAATTTCGTTTTTACACTTCATTTCATAGAAATTTCTGAAAAAAACCGGGAAGTTTGAGAACTATATATCCTTTTTCAGAGTTTTCTCACACAGAAAAAAAGGGACAGATGTACATCTGTCCCTTTTTTACTGTGGGCCATGTATTTATTTGATAATGACAAACTCTACTCTTCGGTTCTGTGCTCGTCCTGCAATCGTTTTATTGGATGCAGTTGGTCGTGATTCCCCATAGCCGACAGGAATGAGCCTTGATGGGTCAATACCATGCCTCGTCACCATATAGTTATGCACTGACGCAGCCCTATCCTGCGAAAGCTTCATGTTATAGGAATCAGATCCAATACTGTCAGTGTGACCCTGGACTTCGATTTTGACGGTCGGATTTCCGCTGAATACAATCTTAATCGTTTTTGCGGCTTCATCAAGCACTGAATACGATTCAGGTTTTATATCTGACTTTGCGGTTTCGAAGTAAACCTCAGGAAGGACGATTTTGAATTCCTTTTTCACGAGTGCCACTTCGAGCTCGAGTGTTTTCGCAGCCTCAATCTTTACGTCGCGTTCATAGGGAAGATAGAATTCCTCTACAGCCATCACCTTCACCTTATAGGCTCCTGCCTTGAGCGTTTTCTTAAATTTGCCATCGGCTTTTTCAGCAGCCATATCTCCGACCGTAACTGTCGCCATCATCGGTTTTTTGGTCTCGATATCGATAATGTTCAATACTAACACACCTTCTTTTGGAATTGGCTCGAGTGCTACAGCAACAGGAGTTGTCTCTCCTGGTTTTACCAAGAGATCGACTTCATACGGCTTGTAACCTGTTGCACCGACCGTCAATTTATGAATGTCTGGATCGAGTTCTGTAAATTCAAAGAGTCCCTCAGCAGTCGCCACTTTTGATTCGACCAAGACCCCTTCTCGATAGATACCGACATTCGCTGCCAATGGTTGATTTGTTTTGCTGTCGGTCACTGTACCAGCAATGATGCCAGTCAAAATTTCTGGGCTGAAATCATGCGTGTATGATACGCCAAAGTGACCTACCCAATCTGGAGTTGCGCCGAAACCAGTGGTGACGTTAAAGCTATCTGTCTGTGCAGTTGGAAACGACCTCTCGTTCTCACCCTCAAAGGCTCGAATATCAAATGCGAATGTGATGTTGAAATCGCCAGGTTTAAAGCTCAATCCTGGTGTTATATACACAGGATTAGGTCCCCAGAGTGAGTCGCCGAGAAAGGTAAAAAATTCATCTGCGTTCGGGTAGTCAATGCCGCTGAATTCGATAAACGGCACAATCCAACCTCCGTCCATACTGATTGCGGCATTATAAATACTGTAGTTCTTTGTCATGCCGCCGCCTTCTGCACCGGCAAAGACATAACCGAGATTCAAGTCAAAAGCGACTCTCTCTGCTTTTATCGTGAACAATCCAATTGCACCAATGTCAAAGCCGTCGCTCGAGAAGTACCTGAATGTACCGCCTTTATTCGCATAGCATACATTAAAGAATATATAATCTTTTACTTCGAGTGTATCAATATTTCTGTCATCACCGGTCGGTATCGAAGCGAATGTGTACAATCCATATTTAAATATTTTACCGGTTGTATTGAATTTCAAACCTACCCTGGTATCACCAAATCCAACACTCGCACGGTTGTCATCAGTATCTTCATAATCAATACCTTCGCCTTTGTATACTCCTGCAACATTGAATGAAAACCAGTCAGTGAATGCGTATCCCATGTCCATGCCGATATCACCTGCGCCATATCTTGCGTCTCTCCCAGCTAATGCATTGCCGATTGAATCGCCTGTTGGGTCAGCAATTCGCGTTATATAATAGCCACGTGCATAGAACCCGAAGTTGAACGTTCCTGCAGATCCATTATCCGCAGAAATGGATTTAATGAGACCCATCGAACCATCGAGATTTGGCATTGCAAATGCTACCGATGCAACAACCAAAAACATAACAATATACCTGCAGCTCCTCATAGAACCTCCTTTCTTAAGTGAGAGCCATAATAATCTTGTTGACTAGAGCAACAATATTGCCTTGTCAACCATATAATCTTATCGATGACTATAACCATCTTTAGACCTTTGTCAACCCCTTAGTAAATGAAGGATAATCTTTTATTCCAGAAAGATGAGTTTTCTGGTTGCTGAAGACGCTTCAGTACTCAATCTACAGAAATAAACTCCACTCGTGAGCTTTTTACCAGTATCATCTGTACCGTCCCAGATGACGTGGTCGGATAGTCGTATTGTCTTATAGTCAAATTGCCCCTTGGTCCTGAGACCATCGGGATCGAATGATCTCACCAATTTTCCTGTGATATCATAGATTCGTAATTCGCCATACGCACTACGCCCTACGCAAAATCTAATTTCGGTTTTTTCTCTGAATGGATTTGGTGTGTTCTGTAAGAGAGTAAACGCAGGTGCTGCGTGGGTATCATTTTCTTCGATGCCGACTGCGCAGAGGCTGACAACAGTAAAATCTAGACTCGTTTCGCTCCCAGTACTATATCCTGCACCATAGACATTACCGTCATCTCCATAACAGATTGCATAGCCTCGATCACCGCTATTATCAGGTCCATTGTATCGATAGATCCAGTCTACATTATCAGGACTCGTAAGAGTAATGACAATAAAATCCGAGGAAGTTCCCATACCTGTGCTTCTGCCTGCAGCATATATGTTTCCATCATTACCATAAACTACCGAATAAAATTCATCACCCTGATGGGCTGGTCCATCATACCGATACGTCCAATTCGTATCTCCGATTGCCGGATTAAGGCTTATTAATATACAATCAGTCCAGTCGCCCTCACCATCTCCTGCAGCATAGACATTACCATCTGCACCATAGGTAATGGCACGGGCATAGTTCTCCACGCTATCCGGTGTATTATATCGGTAAGTCCAATTTGTATCACCTTCAGAATCATAACGTACGACAAAGAAATCATAACCAGTACTATAACTGTAGCCAGCAGCATAGATATTACCATCTGCACCATATGTTATATCAAAAGCTTCTTCTGTATCATGAACAGGTCCATCATACCGGTTAATCCAGCGCACCAGACCATTGTCTCTAAGGCTTATGACAATGAAATCTGACGTGACGTCATAACTATATCCAGCAGCATAGATATCTCCATCATCACCATAGACAATTGCATTGGCTTCATCAGAACCATTTCCAGGTCCATTGTATCGGTAGGTCCAGTTGGTGTCACCATCTTGAGCATTAAAACTAATTACGATAAAATCTTTTCCAGAACCATTGTGAGTAGTTACTCCGGCAACGTATACATTACCGTCTGCACCATAGACAAGGTCAAAGGCTTCATCAGCTCCATTACCAGGTCCATCATAATGGTATATCCATCTTACTAGGCCATCTGTATCCAAGCATATTACTGTAAAATCTGATGACGCACCGCTCCACCGTGTATTTCCTGCGACATAAATATTGCCATCATCACCATAAACAATAGCATATGCTTCATCATTTTGATCTGCAGAACCATTATATCGATAAGTCCAGTTTGTATCACCTGCAGCAGTGAGACTGACTACAAAAAAATCATCATTAAAAGTAGTGCCATAACTACGGCCTGCAGCATAAATATTACCATCTGCACCATAGATGATTGCATTCGCTCCATCCGTATAACCGTTTGCTGGACCATTATACCTGTACACCCAGTTTTCAGTCTGAGCACAGATTATAAGAGGTAATAAACACATGAATGCTACTATATTCAAACTTTTCATTAATCCTCCCTTCGTATAAAAATCTACAATGATGTTATCGTATCACAAAAAAAACACTAAATAATACATTAGGCATCGAGTTTGTCAAGGGAAAGTGATTATTTCCCGCTTGGCAAATGTGGTTCTATAAAAATGACCTCTTCTCGCATTAAGATGACACTGCCTGGTTTTCCTTTTTTATTTTTCTTCAAGTATTTACGCTGGGTATACGATACAGGTACCTTCTTCTGTTTTTTCGCCTTGCTGAAATAT
>LJNI01000019.1 GCA_001303225.1 candidate division TA06 bacterium DG_78
AACTTTGCCCCGCTAGCTCAATTTGGAAGAGCAGCTGATTCTTAATCAGCGGGTTGCAGGTTCAAATCCTGCGCGGGGTATCTGCCCACACAGTGGGCAGCATATAGCTTGTAGTGTATTGCCATATTTATTATTTTAATTATAATTATCTAGCATCTAAGAGCTAATAACTAGTGTCTAGTTTGTATGGTGAGTGTAGCTCAATTGGCAGAGCATTGGACTGTGGTTCCAATGGTTGGGGGTTCAAGTCCCCTCACTCACCCTTTTTACGACAAGTAATATGTTAATGGATTTAGGGTATCGCTGCCCGTGTCGTTTTAAGGCATAGTTACACGGTTAAAAATGAATAACAATCAACGAATTGTAATACAAATATGCACAACGTATAACAATAATCCATCATTTATGGTGTGCAAAGTATTCGCGGAACAGATTCTTAACAAACTTGTTGCGCTTGAAATATAATTTCTTTAAGGGGCGTTTCTTATGTTTTGCAAGGGCATAGTGAGCAAACATCGGAAATCCGATAGTGGTATCCATATAGCACACAACAGTATCCGGCAGATGCTTTGGATCAACCTTTCCCCAAGAAACTGCTTCATGTGGTGTGGCACCAGAGAGACCACCAGTATCAGGCCTGGCATCGGTCATTTGGAAGAAGTAATCGTGGCCAACTTCTTTGATCCGCAATACTTCTTGAATTTGTGGTTCGGTTTGTAAAATAAAGTTCTTGGGGCTGCCACCGCCGATTAGAAGTACTCCTGATTTACCACCAGTACGTTTCACCGCTAGAACATATGCGGTCGTTTCATTGACGTCAATTGATGGATTGATACGTATCTTGCTGCCCATGATCTCAGCTTCAGCAATATTCATTCCAATCGTTGAATCGCCGGGTGAACTGGTATAAATGGGCACGCCAAGCCGGTAAGATGCCGCAAGTACTGAAGTGTCTTTGTTCCCGGTTTTCTCTTCCCATTCTGCTGCGTATTTACCGAGCAAATAATGTAATTCCGCAGTACCCATTTCTTTCTGAAATTCTGGTTGCTCGACTATTGTACGGAAAATTTCATCGGTTGCCATTAGACAATCGCTGTAGCCCAAAAGTATATCATAAATGCGGACCACATCATTCTCTCTCAAGTCCGCATCATCAATAAGGTGGGTGCCAACATACAGTGGAAGATTGAATGCAAAATGTAAATCATGATACATATTTGCGCCAGTTGACACTATCCAATCGATGAAACCAGCTTTCATCAAGGGAATAATAACGGATTTACCGAGGCCGGCTGGAGTCAAAGCGCCGGCAAGACTCATCCCTACTGTAACATCCTTCTCAAGCATTTTCTCCACAAAGAGACGGCATCCTTCACGTAAACGGGCGGCATTGTACGCTAAGAATGTTTTCTCGATAAGATCCGGGAGTTTTTCTTTACCGTTTATCCCAGGCGGGAATATCCGTGGTCCGGATAAATATTTCTTTTTGTTAGGATACTTCTTTTTCTTCAGCCAATCAGGAACTTCGCTAATATCTTTTTTGACGCCATGGATTCTTTTCATTACACCTCCTCATTATTTTTAGGGAATACTTAAAACTTTTGCCGGAGGAATTCCATTGAAATTTGTCGCCGTTACCCAGGAATAAGCACCAATATTTTCTACATATATAAGGTCACCAATTTCTAATTCGGGCAGATCCTCACTGACTGAGATAATATCGAGAGAATCGCACGAAGGACCAGCAAGTGTGGTTATTTGTGGAATTCCCTTCCTCAAAACTTTATAATGGTATTTGCAGTGGTCAAAGATAATTCCTGACAGGGAACCATAAACACCATCATCAAGATAATACCAGTGTTTATTCCCTCTAATTGATTTTCCAACCACTTTCATGACCAAAATGCAGGCTGGCCCTACCAGGACCCTACCTGGTTCGGCAATAATCTGAACATCTGAGCTGAAGAGACGGTTTAATTCCTTATTAATATGAGAAGCTATGGGAATGAAGGAATCTTTTTCATAATCAAAATACCTAATTGGGAATCCTCCGCCAATATCCAAAATTTCCAGAGGTAATTGTTTTAATTTAGCATCCTTGAAAATAATAGAGGCAGTCTCAAGTGAAGCGAGGTAATTTTCTATATTAGTGTTCTGCGAACCAACATGAAAACTAACCCCTATTGGTTTGAGTCCAAGATGATAGGCTTTGATCAGCAGTGACATTGCATCTGCCGGTTCGGCACCAAACTTTAATGAAAGTTCAACAATTGAACCAACATTAGGAACTTTTATTCGAATCAGCACTTTTGACCTGGGTGCATATTTAGTAATCTTATTGAGTTCATATTCTGAATCAAAGGTCATCAGCGTAACTTTGTGACGAGCAGCAAATTTAAGGGCTTCAGGGTTCTTTACTGTATTTGCAAAAATCAAACGATCTGGATTAACACCTAATTTTAGGATTGTATTAATCTCATTGATTGATGCTACATCAAATCCAATTTGAGCATTGATAAAAGTTTTTAAAACGAAAGGATGGGAATTTGCCTTCATTGCATAGTAAGGTTTAACACGAGGTAGAAGCGAATGAAATTTCTTTACTTGTTCGAGAAGCCTACTTTTACTGATCAGAAAGAGGGGAGTATTCTCTTTCTTTGCTAATGAAGTTATCAGTTTTTTGAAATTGGATTTTAATTTTTTCTTCATCTTAGATCTATCATTCTAATACATAGCAGCGATTACAAAAATAATTTGTTATTACCGTGCAATTAAATCTCTATCAAATGATTTCAGTTCGCCTTCTATTTTCCAGATACGCAATCGCATTTTTTTATAATCATTGAGTAATCCAGACATATCCTCGTTTAAATATCTCAGCTCTTCATCAGTAATGGTGATTGGGTCGTGCTCTAAAGCAATGCGATGGATTGGCAGGCTCGGGAAATCTGCCAGTAATCGCGGTGTTAAAATGATGAGCTCAATCGAAGTATTACCTTCGCCAGTCTTTGTTATTTTCAGTGGGTAGAAAAGTGATTTGGTCTTAAACGTGTATTGAATTGGTTCGTTTGTCACTGTTTCTTCAGTCAATGTTATGACATCAAAAACAAACCATTCGAAATTGCCATTGATGTATTCATCTATCAGTTCCTTCATTTCGTTAGAGATCACTTCGTGTTCAATACCAATCGATTTGAGATACTCTTTGACCCAATCAACAAAACCATTTGCATTGAGGAGATGGGTAACAGAAATATCATGCGCGCCGATTTTTTTATGGAATGTTACTTCGCCAGAAGGTGGTGGTATACCTTTGGTACGCTCTCCAGCACGTGCCAATGGTGCAATGCTGATTTTGCTGTTTATTAAATCCGTTGCCTTTCGGAAGGTCTCGAGATCACCCTTTTTTACCTGGGGTTCAGAGGGGAGCGGCAGTACTTCCAAAACCATTGTCGACTCTGAGGCACTCACGTCAGTGCTCAAGAGAAGAATTTCTTCATCACCATTCCAAGCAATCATGGCACGCTGATTCGGTTCAAAGATTTTAACATTGGGATTAACTGGTATCATACCACGATCGCACAATCCGAAGGAAACAAAGAGACAAACACAAGATAGTATAATTATATGGATGTTATTTTTCATACGATATTATACTAATTTACAGAAAAAAGTCAATTACGAGTACTCCAGGTCTTTTGTGGTAAACCCCGTTAGAAAGCTCGAATAAGGCCTTCTAACGGGGTAAAATTCCATTGAGGTGTGTGCAGTGTGTCAGTTAAAGTAGTCCTATACCACGGACTGAAATTTGGCTTATATAAATTTTTTAAAATATGAATATCCTGTGCAGGCATATAACTCTGACCAATGAGAAAGATTTTTTCTCCTGTTTGTGTATTGATTGCCAAGTCGAGTATGATTACTGCATGTCCTGGAAATCCACCTTGAATAAAGATGTTGCCGATTTCCATGTTGTTGTAATCACTGACACTCTGGAGCTGTTTACTTAAAGAATAGGTTCCAGCATAGGTAAACACAAAATCCAAATATTCTCGCAGGACGCTGTATGATGAATCAGGAGGAGCTGTTTGAGCCCAGGTAATCCTGTTATTATTCACACTCGGCCGGTGCCCACATATCCAATTACGGAATTTTATAATATCGCCACTGGTTATTTTGAACTCGATGTTATCAAACTCATTTCGCGAATAGAGATACTCTGCATACAATCTAATGACGGCGTCAGCACACTGCTGTAAGTCTTTTGATCCAATATCAATGTCAATAACAGCGTGGTGACCATCTTGGTACGATTTTCTGTTTCCAGTATACAAATAGACAGGTGGGTAATCCGGTTTGAGCGCTAGATTACGGAGCCAGTCGGCAAATGAGCCAACCTGAGCAGGAATTCTTTCATATCCTTCCGGAGTTTTGATACGATTGATTATTGCATTTTTTTCATCATAGTGTGTAAGCCACGAATATCGGTTGGTGTTATTTAAAAAGAGGTATGTTCCACGACCATCAATTTGGATATTTAATTTTTCATGTAGTAGATAGAAAATATCATGACCCTGTTTTATATTTTCCCAGAAGGATAAAAGTAGTGTGTCGTGTCGAGCAATATGTTCGAGCTTTGCCATACCAATGCTGTCCATATATGAAGGGAAAATATAGACTGGAATGTTTTTGTTGTTATACGATTTGACATCAACGCACATTATGTACAATTCTTCAATTGAGGCATCACCAATTGGGATACAGCCAATGGTGACCATGCTGCCATGAATGAAAATATCTCCGCCTAAGTTGTTTTCGTGTCCCAGAATCCTATCTGATTTATTAGGATAGTTTATCTGCAAAGAGAGATGAAAATTTGAAACTGGATTGAAATCGGTAATATGATAGAAACCTTCTGGAATTTGTAAATCACCTCGCTTTCGCTTTGGTCCCAAGGTTCCAGAGGATGCAGTGAATTTGTATGTTTTTACTAATGTGTACGTTTCGAGACTATCCTGTTTTGCCCACAACTCAAGAAGCTGTTCATCTTTCAGTGCAACCAATACAATCTCACGAGGTGGGTACGTTATGTTGACACTCTTAAATAACGAATCAATCTGTTGCGCACAATTCTCTCGCGCCTGTCGAACACGGCCGTACTGATCTTGTTCATCTTTGAATGTTTCCTGAGCACAGAGTATGCTTTGAATAGAAAAAGACAAAGCAATTATTACAGTGAAAGAAAAATTATGTAACTGATCTTGATTACGTATCATACTTTATTTTAATCAAAACACCAAAGAAAATCAAGAAAAAATACTGTATGTGTGAGAAGGGCCACTCGATCGACATTCCGTCATTCCGGTAATTACCAGAATGACGGAATGAGATAGAATTTTTTTATTCGTCTCTGTCTCCGATTTACCTCAAGCTCTTTAGACCTCGCTTTACCTCTTTACGATTTGGTCCTTAATTTCAAGACCGGACACCAATCAGCATTAATGAGATTGCTTCAAGACGTCTTCACAATGACACATACATAAAGTCAGGGCTTGACATTTTATCTATAATGATTATAATATCGAAAATCGATATCGAAAAATGATAATATGATAAAAGGAAAACCCAAAAAAAATATTTTTATTCTCGGTTTAGTATCACTGTTTTCAGACCTGTCGAGTCAAATGGTCTACCCGCTTATTCCAGAATTCCTTGTGAGTATTGGTGCTAACAAGGCGATCATCGGAATTATTGAAGGCATTGCGGAAAGCACGGCTTCTATTTTCAGAACTGTTTTTGGAAAACTTTCAGATAAACTTAAGAAAAGAAAACTCTTCATCTTTCTCGGTTATTTCCTTTCAGCTTTTTCACGGCCAATTCTGTATCTAGCAAATGTCTGGTCAGTTGTCTTAGGCGTAAGATTTTCTGACCGCGTAGGAAAGGCAATAAGAAACCCGGCGCGAGATGCACTTATTTCAACCTCGGTTGATGCTTCAGAAAGAGGGAAGGCGTTTGGCTTCCAAAGGGCAATGGATAGAGCTGGTGCAATTGGAGGGCCGCTTCTGGCAATGCTGGTGCTCATGCTGTTCAATAATAATGTTCGGTTTGTCTTTTTATTGTCAGTTATTCCAGGTGTCTTAACTGTCTTCCTTGTTCGATTTGCAAAAGAAACCACAGTGGCAGATAAATCTGATTCTACTGCTGTTCAAAAACATAGCCTGAGAAATGCACCTTTTCTCATATTTTTAATATCCACTATTGTATTTACACTCGGTAACTCCTCAAATGCTTTTTTAATATTGAAAGCACGTGAGGCTGGATTATCTGTCGCATTGATACCTGTTATATGGATTGTGTATAATATTTTTTGTACACTCTCTTCTCCACTATTTGGGTCATTATCTGACAAGGTAGGCAGAAAGCCAATCATTATTGTTTCATTTCTGTACTACTCAGCGGTCTATTTTCTCTTTGGCTTCGCTCGTTCCGTCTGGATTGTCTGGATACTCTTTGCTGCGTATGGTATTTACTATGGTCTTTCTGAAGGAGTATTCCGTGCTTATATTGCTGATCTCGTGGTACCGGAGAATCGGGCAACTGCCTATGGTTTATTCAATACTGGTATTGGCCTCGCCCTCTTCCCTGCCTCATTAATCATGGGAACAATGTGGGATAGATTTGGTAGCATGTGGGCATTTTTCGTTTCTGCGGGCTTTAGCTTACTCGGATTTTTGATTTTTCTGACTAGTCTATTATTTCAGAAGATAAGAAGAAAAAGTGGAGCATAAAGATGTCGTATAGTATTATCCATGAATTTTTACTCGGATTCATAAAGATTCATATACTCTATCATGCAGACAAAGAGCCTGTATTCGGACAAGCATTCAAGCAAGAATTAAAAAGACACGGATATGATATTTCATATGGTACCCTCTACCCAATATTTCACACATTAGAAAGACAAGGATATTTACATTCCAAAAAAGAAAATATCAAAGGCAAAATAAGGAAATACTACACGATAACCACGAAAGGCAAAAGGGTTTTACAACAATCACGAATAAAGGCAAAGGAATTATTTGATGAACTCTTTGAAAAATGAATACAGATATCTGATTGCAGATGATTGATATGAGTGCAATAAAAGATTGCGAAATGGTAATTTGCGAATACCGTGCTTATCTAATTTTTATCACCTTTTGTATTATCCGACCATTAATCTCTATAAAATACACACCAGGGATGAGCCGATCGATAGCCAGGGTTCTCCCTGATATGTCATAGACCGTACACTCTTTTCCCTCAGGAAGGATGAGGGGTCCAGAAATAATTGTGGGTCCTTGATAGCTTACAGACATAGGTAATACTTCTTCAATTGAACTCTGGATATCGACAGTACCATAGATGTCTTGGTCAGAAGAACGAATCTCACTCCAGCAAACACAGTAATGTGAATTTGATGTTGCTATCCTTGGTCGAAAACGATAATAGAGTGTATCATCTGAAATCAGAAAATTGGTACCTATGAGTTGGCCACTTATGGACACCCACTGACCTCGGATCTGATTGTCATTCTCACTCCAGACGACACAAAAATCGTTTCCGTCAAATGTGAGGTCTGGATACATCTGATGCTCATACCCTGTTGCAATGGTGATTTTATTACCAAGGAGCACACCTTGGGGTGATATACGTTGGCCATAAATATCGAAATCAGTACCTTCAAAACGCTGGTCAGCCCAGACGACAAGGTAGTTATTGTTGTCAAATTCGAGTCTCGGGTTAATGTTGCCATTCACCGACGCAGTAGCTATCTCGATTAATGGACCTTGAGGTTGGGCACTACTATCGATGAATCGACCAAAAACACCGAATGGTTCATGAACATTGTACCAGATTGCGAGACACTGGTCATTATCGAAGGCGATATCTGGAGCATACTCACCCTGGTCATTCGTCGCTCCAATACAAAACCCAGTATCGAGCACTACTCCTTGCGGCGTTACCCGCGTCGCGACCAATCGTGATTCATATCCAATAAATCTGCTATCTGACCAAACAACAATATAATTTTCTCCATCAAATGTGGTTACCGCATCTGTTTGAATACCAGGCCTGTCACAGATTACAAATGATGATAGTGTATCGCACTCAGGAGTGACCCTCACTCCCATTATATCACCAAATTGTCAACAGGTATTTCTAAACACTGCAAGAAAATTGTCTCCATCATAGGCAGCATCTACACCGTAGAATACACTATCATTAAAGATCACTTTGCCATCTGCATCAATGACTGTACCGTCAGGTGCAATTCGTGCAGCAAAGATTGCAGAGGTAAATTCATCGAGACGAAATCGCTCATCCTGCCAAAAGACATAGTATTGATTGTTGATATAATGGACAGAGGTATAATCTTGGCTGAGATGTGCAGTACAAATTGGAAAGTCAGCACCACAGAATAGTAAAACCAGCGAAACTAAAACCATACATAATTATATCCACTGTAGGTGATGTTGCAAGTTTTTAATGGTTTATACAAAAATGGAAAAAGGGGGATTGCTCCCCCTTTAATACATCATTAGCACTTACGTTCCTTCTTTTTCTTCTTTGATTTTTTCTTGGTTTTCTTCTTTGTTGTTTTTTTCTTAGTTTTCTTTTTAGGCATTGTCACCTCCGTCTGATGGATTATAATCATAACTTAAAATTTGTCAAGATTTTTGTAAAACATATAGTGTTAAAAAAAGAGAGTGGTGTATGAGACCACTCTCTTTTTTTGATTACATTTTACTAGCGTAATAGGAGTATCTGTTTTGTTATTTCATAGTCACCAGCTGAGAATTTCAAGAAATAAACTCCACTCGAAGCCTTTCTTTCTGTATTGTCTCTACCGTCCCATGTTAGCATAATCACGGTTGAGTATGTTGCAGGAAGCGTAATTCGTTTGATCAATTGACCCGTCACATCATAGATTTTTACGTCTGCTGATGTTGCGCTTCCGGTTTGTGCAATACCATATTTAATTGTTATCTTATCGTGAAATGGATTCGGGAATACATCCAGGAATGTTACTTCTACTTGCTCATTTTGGTTCTCGATAATGTGTTGTTCTTCTATGAAATGGGCAGTAACTGTCTTGTTGTCGTCAATAGTGATTGTATCAGGATTTTGGCTGCCTTCCAGATCACCGCTCCAGTGGTCGAATATCCATCCTGTGTCAGCATGTGCAGTGAGGATAACCTGGTCGCCATAGTAATAGTAAGTCTGGTCAGGATCTTTTTCAACAAGACCGCTACCCTCTGTGTTGACTGTGAGTGTATATTCTGCTTGGGTAAAGTGTGCAGTTACTGACTCGTTACTATCCATAAAGACTGTGTCTGGATTTTGATTGCCAGTAAGTGCACCACTCCAGTGATCAAAATTCCATCCCAAATCAGCAGTTGCTGAAAGTTGCACCTCTATGCCATACGTGTAGGTCGGCCAATCAGGATATTTCGTTACTGAACCATTGCCATCAATAGTAACAGTTAATGTGTAGTGATCCTGGGTGAAGTGTGCAGTCACTGTTTTATCATCATCCATGGTGATGGTGTCAGGATTTTGGCTGCCACTGAGCGCACCACTCCAGTGGTCAAACGACCAACCTAAATTAGGATTTGCTGTGAGTTCGACATCAGTTCCATAAGGATAGCTTGGTAAATCAGGGTCCTTATCCACTGACCCACTGCCATTCACATTAATAGTTAGTGTGTACTGAGCCTCGACAAAGTGTGCGGTCACTGTTTTATCACCGTCCATGGTGATGGTGTCAGGATTTTGGCTACCACTGAGACCACCAGTCCAGTGATCAAATTGCCACCCTGAGTCAGGATCTGCAGTGAGCTCCACCAGTGTTCCATGAGGATAGGTTGGTAAATCAGGATTTTTTGTCACTGAGCCACTGCCACTGATGTTGACAGTTAAAGTATATTCAGCACCAGATCCTACTAGTGCAGTTCCTTCATAGGGAAGATAATTATCATTGAAATCATATTTTGTTACTGTAACATACATATTACCCTCAGTTGTAGGTGTTGGATAGAACGTAACATCGCCACTGGAATTAGTATGACCCCTTTCATACACCTCGTTACCTTTCCAGAGACACACATATGCATGCTCGATGTTTGCTCTGCTAAAATCTTCAACATGCACAAGAAACGAAGAAGTTCCTACTGGCAATGTTGCAGGATGGGTTACATTGAGGCTATCTGGCGTAGTGGTCCAGATGGGCATTGCGGGTTCACCGAGGAGGTTGAGCGTCCATTGGACATATCTCCAGTACTGATCAGAATAAGGACAGTTATTTTTTGTATAGGCAAGGGCTTCTCCTAAAATATTATTTTGGTAATCGAATAACCCTCTCCACCAGTACTGATCTAGCTGGAAAGAGAGCGAATAGGGATCACCAAGATAGAACCAGCCGCTTCGTGTATTCCCTGTGAAAGCAATACCAGCTTGAAGATCGTTATAAATAACAAAGTGTTCTGCAATACAGTCGTTGTAATCCATCTCATTGCAATGACAACCTACTGAGTAAATGATGCTCATCCTGTCATTATTGGTAAAACCATCGACCGTCGTGTTACTAATATACCAACCGTGGTTTCTATCACCTGTACACATAACAGTTGAGTTACCGTGATCAGCATGGTTAACCAGATTCTGTCCATCATTAAGCGCATTGATAAAATCGGTTCTGTGGTTACTAGCGTGGGTGTCATAAATGCTGTCAATAACAAAACGAGATGGAACATACCAGTCATCAATTCTTCGTTTTAGATATTCACCGCGGGTGAGATATCCATCAAATGCTACAGTTGAAAGATCCATGCCGAGAAGAGTAACATCCAGAGTGTAATTTGTAAGAGGAGGAGCCTTCTCATACTTTAATACCTTATTAATAAAACGGTTTATTTCTGTGCTGCCACGGGCAGTTGACCTACCAACATATACCTCATATATCCAATCATCATCATAGTCTCCATAATATTGATCACTTGGGATGCTTTCACTGACATACGTTTTATCTTTAAAAGGTACATCACCATCTTCTCCACAGATCAAAACATAATCTGTTTCCCAGCCTCCTTGAACCACTGATTTATCAGCTTCGATAATAAAATTACGGATTTTTTGTTGATTATCCGAACCAGTATAATTACTGTAAATCCAGCTTGTTGTAACAATGGTACTCCGAAGCCCGCGTTTCGTATACCACTCGGCCAAGGGTTTCCAATACGTTGTATCAGCACTTCGGCTGATGACTACGTGTTCATACGGGCCACCAGTCAATGTACGTGATACTGGCGAACCGTTAGGAGATTTACTCAACCGAACATCAGCAGGATTAATCACCATATCCTTCACAATTCGTTCATATTTTTCTCTGTCTTTCTCTGAACTGAGATAATCACCACATTTATAACCATGGGTTCCTTCAATAACAAAACATATTCTGATATTCAATGTGATCATCTTCTCAGATGGGATGTACTGTAAAGGATATAGACGAATAACCGCTATACCCTGCCCTGCTAAATCAGTCTGATTGACAAATTCTACGAGTTGCAAAGGGTAGGGATTTGCTGACAAGTAGGTTTTTTCGTCAGGTTTAACAAACGGAATGTGATCATTCGCAATGCTTGTGCGCCGTGGTGGTTGAGAAGGAAAAATTGTATACTCGCCGATAATAGGCATACTCTGATTATTAACAACCCGTATTCCTGTTACAGCCATGCCAGCAGGTACCGCAATCTTTATCTCCTTTGCTGGCAACATTGGTTTACCAACAATATTAATCCAGTCGCCATCTTTAAAGCTCACAATATCATAGTTCATTACTTTATCAAAAATAAAATCGGCTCTGGAAAACTCAACAGTATACTGAAATTCCATTGCCATGAGCAGTAGTGGCGATGCACAAAGCGTAATGCTCGCCAGAACGATTAAACGTACCAACCTATGATAGTTCATGATTTCCTCCTGATTTATATGACTTAAGTTTCTATAATAGACTTAAGTCTATTAACATTATACTTATAATTTGATTTTTGTCAAGCCCCCTATTAAAGTGTTGATTTTATTGGTGTTTGTACGATTTGTACCTAACTTGACTTTTTCTTTCTCATGTTATATACTGTTTTTGATATGAAACATGGTCACAGATGTTATGTGCACACGTACGCATCCACAGGTAAAATTATTATAAGGAGGAATAATGCCAACAATATTTGTAGATGGACCACCACTTCATGAGATTGAACGGAAGAGACAACTCGTGAAAGAGCTCACTGATGTAGCAATCAAAATTTATAAGATTGAGCATATTATTGTGATCATACGGGAGAATGCTCCTGAGAATGTTGGTATAAACGGAGAACTAATAGCAGATCGACATAAGAAATAAAACCACGCCAGTTGTATATGAAGCATAAGAAGAAAAAAAGATGTAAATGGGCAGCGGGAAGTCCATTAATGGAAAGGTACCACGACAGAGAATGGGGCGTCCCGGTCCATAATGATAGAACATTATTTGAATTTCTCATCCTTGAGGGTGCGCAGGCTGGACTGAGTTGGTCAACTATATTAAACAAACGAGAAAATTATCGCCGAGTATTTAATAATTTTGACCCAAAAATGATTGCGCACTATACAAAAAAAGATGTTAAACGACTCCTGGCTGATGCCGGCATTGTGCGGAATCGTCTGAAGATTGCTGCTACGATAAATAATGCAAAAAAATTCTTAGAGGTAAAAAAAGAATACGGATCTTTTAATAAATATATCTGGCAGTTTGTTAACTATCAACCGAAAAAGAATGTCTTCAAAAATTTGAAGGAGATGCCTGCAAAAACACCTGAATCTGATGCGATGAGCAGAGATTTAAAAAAACGCGGCTTCAAATTTGTGGGCTCTACTATCTGTTATGCTTTTATGCAGGCAGTTGGTATGGCTAATGACCACACAATAGATTGTTTCCGGTATCATGAAATAAATAAAAAAGCAGGAGCGACCAGCTCCTCCTTTAATGATCTGTAGATTGCTTACTTCAACAAGAGTAGTTTTGTCGTTTCTCGATAGTCTCCGGCACGGAATTTCATGAAGTAGACACCATTTGACACCTTGGTGCCGCGGCTATCAATTCCATCCCACGTTTGGGTCCAGAGTGTATCACCATTTTCGTCAGTCTTTAAAAACCAGACATCGCTGTATTCTGGACCTTGGGGAGCTGCGTATCCGACAACAACATAGCCTTCATCAGGGGTCTGCAGTGCCGTATATCCTATAGCTTCATTCAGTGAGCTTGGCCAGCCATAAATTTTGGTCCATAACGTATCAGGAGCTTGGGCATACGCCTGACTGACTATAAAAAAATAACTGCACCTTTGAAATCTACTTTCATAAAGCTCTCAGAGATTATGTCTTGTGTTTTTTTAATAAAACTGACCACGCTCTTACATATTTTAAAAGCTTCTCATATTTTTTCTTGAGTACGAAGTATTTTTCTTTATAATCAATATTTTCGTCACTTGTTTGAAGTTCCTTCTTTTTCTCGACAATACCATCTGACAAGACATTCTCCATGGCAGGGATTATGTCTTTCAGTGCTTCTTTTGCTTCTTCGTGTTTTGATTTTTCGACTTCTGGAACAAAGCCTTCCTTTTCAAGCCAGGTGCGAAGGTCAGCGAGTTCCACAGACGGTTCTGACTTTTGCCACGATTGATTCGCTTTGCTGACGTCAACAATTACACCAGGATATAATTCCTGTACCGTTCTTATATACTGGTCTGGAAAGGTCGTATTTTTTTCGTCGTACTCGATAGACTGGTAACCTTTATAGATTTTTTCAAATTCCTCTTTGAATTCTCTGTCTTCTTTTATGAAATAACCTAAGATTGGTGGTATTTCGATATACAATTTCTGACACAATCTTGTGAGCTTATCCTGTGTGACAACTGCACGAAGAAATCGTACATTTGCGATGATGAGGTCAAACTTATTCTTGAATTTACATACCATTTCCATGGTTTCTGTTGCATTACTAACACAAATAATTCTTTCTCTGCTGAGTAAGTCACCAAGTTTTTTTCTAATTCCTTTGTCAGGTTCTATTAAGAGAATCATGATTATATAGTTTACTGTATTATATAGAACAGTTTACATGCTGTCAATGAATTTGTAAACTGACTGTAGATAAGAAAGGGGAGTACTAATATTCCCTTTCTCAGTATTTGTTTATTTATTTTAATAAAAATGAACTTGACTTCCGATTCTTATTACTATATACTAAAGATAATAGCTAAAATTGTGAATCTAAAAGGAGGTACACATGCAGGGTAAACCAAAAACAACAGTCGGTATTGTGGTCTTGGTCATCACTGTCATCGCGCAGTTAGGACTTTCCATGAAATATTTCACCCAGAACGATTTGGTTGGAGGATTTATTGCTTTCGGTACAGCAATCGTATGGGCAATAGCTGCCTCTGTATGGTATAAATCTGTCTCAAAAAAATAATTAAAGATTAAGGAAAACACTCGGTGTTAATTAAGAAGGTTGTCGAACATGAGTATTGGCATATTTACTGACAAAACTGCAAAACCGATGGTAGGTGAATTGCTTAAATCCCTGGGAGCGAAAAGAGAATTATGGAATGGGCTGGTTAAATTCGTCTCAGATAACTATAGAGTTCAGGGAGAGTTTAAATACTATGGAAAGAAGTATGGATGGGCATTATGTTTTACTAAGAGCGGAAGGGCTTTAATTACGTTATATCCAGGGAGAAAGGGTTTTACTGCCCAAGTGGTTATTGGTTCTAAAATAGATAATAAAGTTAAAGGTCTTAACCTTGGGAGAAATGTAAAACTGGTTTATAAAAGTGCGCATATGCTTCATGACGGACGCTGGCTTTTCATAAAGGTAAAGACAAAAAAAGATATTAAAGATATTCAACAATTACTTGTGTTGAAAGCAAAACCCACCATCGTCAAGAATATGCATTAAGATGAGGAGGATTTATGTTAATTAATAGGCGTTTTTTAGTGCTCGGCCTCGTATTAATAGTGGCCTTGATATTTCTGAATTGCGCTCCGGGTAATGAGCGATGGGATCAAGACATTAATCCCGGTCACCAAGCCGGATTTTGGGCAGGACTTTGGCATGGGTTATTAATCATTATTACTTTTATTGTTAGCCTCTTTACAAAAGAAGTAGGAATATATGAGGTTAATAATGCTGGATGGCCTTACAACGTGGGTTTCCTGATTGGACTCTGTTTTTCTTTTCTCGCGCCATGGAGAATAAAACCATGGAAGTGGCGAAAAAAAACGCGTTCTAAATAAAACCAGAACACGTAGTTACTCAATGAAGAAAACTTTTTATCAAAGTGTAATTGATATCATAAAACAAATACCATATGGTAAAGTAGCTACCTATGGTCAGATTGCCAAGTATGCTGGCAATCCCCAGGCAGCACGGCAGGTCGCCTACATACTACACTCATCCTCGGAGAAAGAAAGTCTTCCGTGGCACCGGGTCATAAACAGCAAGGGTGGTATATCACTGAAATTGAGGCAGGGTTATGAGCTTCAAAAGCAACTGCTTGGAAAAGAAGGGGTGGTTTTTAACAGAGATGACTGTGTCGACTTACAACAATTTCTCTGGTTGCCTTAAAAATTATGATGACAATACGACGAGCAACAATTGACGATCTGGTGCTGATAACTGAAATCTATAATGAAGCCATTCACGAAACAGTGGCGACGTTTGATACTACGCCGAAGACTGCAGAGGAACAAAAAATCTGGTTCAATAATCATGGCTCTAAAAATCCTATTATGGTTGTTGAACACGATGGTTGTGTTGTTGGTTGGGCAGCTTTGAGTGCGTGGTCTGACCGATGTGCATATGCTGATACTGCTGAAGTTTCACTATATATACAGGAAGAATATCGAGGCAAGGGAATTGGAAGGAGACTATTAGCAGCCATTATTCAAGAAGGTGAAAAAACAGGGCTTCATACCGTGATTGCAAGAATAGCAGAGGGAAATGAGATAAGCGTACATCTCCACGAGTCAGTAGGGTTTGAGAAGATTGGGGTGATGAGAGAAGTCGGGAGGAAATTTGGCAAGCTTTTGGATGTTTACCTAATGCAAAAAATATATACTAATCCCACATCTTCGAAATAGGTACATAATTCAGCTAAACCATTTTTATAGAATCTATTGTCTAAATATGTAGTGAAAACGAAAGCCACAAGTTTTCAGTATACTATCAGTCTAAATAGTGGGAGGACTATTTTTTCGAAATAGAGTAAGCTAAAATAAGATCATGGAACACAGTTATACTACTGACCCAGATTCACAAATGATCACTGCAGTCGCTGACGGTGATGAGAGAGCGTATGAACAATTGGTAAAGAAATACCAACATGCGGTCTTCAATACAATCTACCGTTGTCTCGGCAATTATGAAGATATTGAAGATATTGCCCAGGAAGTTTTTATAAAGGTCTGGCACAAGGCTAAAAGCTTCAGGAAAAATTCAAAATTCTCGACGTGGCTCTATAGGATCACTGTTAATCAATGTTTAAACTACAGGAGTAAACACAAACAAAAATTGGTCTCTTTGGATGAGATGACGGAGAAAGAACGGATTCCTGATTCACTCATCGTTGAGGTCGATCATGAACAGCGAAACAAGGCAGAAATCGTGAGGAAATCAGTTAATAAATTACCAGACAGGCAGAGAATAGCGCTTATTTTATCTCAATTTGAAGATAAATCATACAAGGAAATAGCTGAAATTATGGGAGTTTCTCTGTCGGCTGTGGAGTCTTTAATTTTTAGAGCTAGAGAAAATCTCAAAAAGACATTAATACCGCTGAGGAATGATGGTAAAATTTGACCCCGTTAGAAATATATCCGATATCTTGTCTTTTCCCTACCAGGAGACTAAAATTGGTATTAATCAGACACGTACATAATTCCTTCTTTAATTACATATTTCTAACGGGGTGTTCCGCAAGTTTTGGACAAGATGTGCTGTCTAAATTAATAGGAGAACAGAAATGAAGTGTTCAGAGATAAAAAGAAAACTTTCAGCCTTTTTAGACGGTGAGGTTTCAGAAGAAGAAAAACAGATTATTTTAGAACATTTGAATACATGTGATCGTTGCCGAAAGGAATTTGAAGCATTATCTCAGGTGTCAGAGGTTTTAGAAGTAATAGATGAAATTCAGGTTTCGCCATTTTTCGTAACACATTTGAAGCAGAGGATTACTGGGCAGAAAGCAAAGAGTCGTGTACATATACCATTTGTGGAATGGATACGCAGGGCAGCAGTTCCAATAACAGCCGTAGTACTTATCATTATATCTTTCTTGGTCGGAAGTAATTTGGGGAAGGTGTTACATCGAGAGCATGCGGAAAACATGGCGGAATCAGAGACTGACATCACGAGTGTACTAGGCGTATCTTCGCTTGCTGAATTCCCAGAAGGTTCATTAGGCTGGGCATATGATAATTTATTAATAGGAGGAGAATGATGAGTAAAAAATTTCTAATTATTGTTCTTGCTATTTCGGTTACCATAAATCTGGTAGCAGTATTTACACTCGGTTATTATTGGTGGGAAATACGTAGTCATGAGAGAGGTATGATGCCACACTGGATGGGAATGGGACACGATTGGCATGAGAGTCCTCTCCGACATAAGTTAAATTTGACCGAAGAACAGATAGAAGCACTCAATAAAAATCAAGAAGAGATGAGAACAAAAATGCTTCCTTATAGAGAAGAACTATTTGAGAAAAGAAAGGCATTAATGGAGTTATTGAGAGATACCGAACCAAATAAAGTACTCGCAGATTCCCTATTCAAAGAAATTGTGACTCTGCAGATAGAACTCGAAGCTCGAGTTTTTGATAATTTATGGTACGTAAGGTCTATACTCACTCCAGAACAAAGAGGAATATTAGAGGCGCTCATTCACGGCCTTTTTGAAGAACATAGACCACCTTCACATCACATGCCACCTCCACCAAATGGAGGCAGGCCTTAAATATATATTATAAAAATGAAAGGAGAAATCATGAAAGTAATTAATTCAAAATACATGATGTTGATATTGGCAGCATCGCTCATAGTAACAGGTAGTGCATTTGCGCAACAGGGGAAAATGCATTCAGAAGGTATGGAAAAACAGTGTATGTCTGGCATGGGTCATGGAAAGCACATGCCGATGATTCCAGGTATGACAGAACAACAAAAAGAACAGATGGAACAGTTACGCACCGAACATCTCAAAGTCATGCTGCCGTTAAAGAATCAGCTGCAAGAAAAGATGGTTCGATTGCACACCTTATCTACTGCCGAGAAAGTAAATATGAACGACATTAACAAAAAAATTGAAGAGATCGGTGAACTCAAGATCAAAATGATGAAAGAACAAGCAGCTCATCGTCAGGATATCCGTAAATTACTTACTGAAGAACAACGCGTGATGTTCGACATGCATCCTATGTCACATCAAGCTCGTCCACATATGAATTAATATAATGATACTATTTTTCTCATCAATCAGCCCCTCCTCGGCGACTCCCGCTGCAGCGGGAGGCGCTTCTTGTTCATCTACTGAAGAATTAGCGCGATTCTCTTATGCTAACACTTCCTCTTGACAATCTACACATTCTGTTTATACTTACTATACTTAAGTCTTTTGACAGACAGTGTTTTACTTGGGGAGGAAATAAGGAGAATAGATGAAGAGATATGTATTGTTCATTCTGATATTTTTTACTCTTGTATTCACTCAAGAAACAGGTGCTCGGTATTTGATTATAACCCATGACAGTTTTTATGAGGCGATTCAACCACTCGTCCAATGGAAACATCGAAAGGGTCTGAGTACAAAAGTGGTGAAACTTTCTGACATTGGATCATCAACATCACAGATTAGGAACTATATTGTAACTGCCTATGATACGTGGGAAACACCGCCAGAATTCTTATTGCTGGTAGGCGCTCCTAACTATCTACCTTTCTATTATTATGGTCCTGGGTGGCATTCTTATTACTCAGATAATTATTACACGAGCGTGGATGCGGATGTTTATAATGAGATACTTTCCGGTCGATTGACCGTACACAGCGTAAGTGAGGCGCAGGCCGTCGTAAATAAGATACTCTCATATGAGATGACACCTAACATCAGTGATTCACTCTGGTTTATTAATGCGTGTCTGATAGTAAGAGAGGATTACGACTATGATGACTCGATTTATTGGAGTGACATTAACCATGCAAAAGACCTGATGCGTAATCATGGATATAATATTATTGACACCTTATCCTGGTCTGGAGGCGATGATGCGAATGATGTAATTGCAGCGGTTAATGAGGGCCGAGCATTTGTCCTGTACCGAGGGAGTGGCCTCAATAATTGGTATCCTCCATTTTCCGTAAACCCTGATCAGACACAGAATGGTACGAAGCTTCCTATTGTACTCTCTATCACCTGCCGAACCATTGGCACTAGTTCTACACCAGCTACAGCTGAGGGTTGGTTGTTAACCGGGACACCAACTGTGCCGCGAGGTGCTGCTGGCTATTTTGCGACAACGACTGCTATCTCGAATGGTGCTTACCTGAGGAGTGCTGTTTGTAAGGGGTTCTTCAATGCTCTATTTCAAGAGGGGAAGAGAACATTTGGCGAAGCCTGTGAGGGTGCAAGAATGAATGTCTATAACCTCTATGGCAGTGAGAGTGAATATCGGGGATTTACGACGCTCGGTGATCCCGCGATGACTATCTGGACAGCGATTCCTCATCCACTTGCAGTAAGTCATGATACTTTGCTGTCACTTGAAGATGACTCTCTGCTCGTGCATGTCGAATGCCATGATGTACCATTAGAATCTGCTCTCGTTTGCGTTCTTCTCGATACACTTGTCTATGAATATGGATATACAACCAGTGAGGGTAGTATCGTTTTCAATTTTGATACGCTTATTCCGGGATACATGCAC
>LJNI01000020.1 GCA_001303225.1 candidate division TA06 bacterium DG_78
AACCAATGGTACTCATAAAAAGTAGCACAATCATCATGTATAATAGTATACTATCTAATTTCTTCATATTCACCTCACCAATTTTTCCTACATCCACCAAAATTAAAAATGCCTAATACGCACCGCGATTGAAAAATAAAATCGCGAGAAATATCACAACTGTGCTAAAGGCTAACAAAAAGCCACAATCGACGATTATCGGAAAAGTGGAAATGCCGAGTAAAATCCTGCGTAGGAGGTCCACTCCGTATGATAAAGGGTTGATATAAATTATGGTCTTAAGCCAAGCAGGTAAGCCAGAAACTGGAAACATTGCTCCACTCAAAAAGAACATCGGCATAACTAAGAAGTTCATAATGGTGCCGAAACCTTCGAATGAGGTCATGCGGCTGGCAATGATAATTCCAATGCCGGTCAAGGCAAAAGAGATCAAGAACATCGCGGGAATCAGAAGTAAAATTTGATGCCAGACAATCGGCACTTTGACTAGCGGTGCAAAAAGTAACATTACTGTTCCCTGTATTATTGATAGGGTACTGCCCGCAAAAGCTTTACCCAGAGCAATGGCAGTACGTGGCACAGGTGCTACCAGGATCTCTTTGAGGAATCCAAATTCCCGATCCCAGATAATGGAGATTGCTGATTGGATTGAAGTGAAAATGAGGGTCATGGCAATAATGCCCGGAAAGATATATTGGGTGTAATTAAAACCCTGAATTGCCTGAAACGATGGACGCAGACCCATACCCAAGATAAATAACCAGAGAATGGGTCGGGCAAAAGAGGAGTAGAGCCGACTTCTCTGACGTACATAGCGGATTATGTCACGTAGCCAGATTATATAGATGGTGCTCCAATCCATCAGGTCATCCCGCGTATACGCCGCACTCGGAGTCGTAACTGGTCTTTGTCCGAGGCAATCTCAGACCGAATTTCTCGACCCGTTAGTTTAAGAAAAACATCGTCGAGGGTCGGACGTCGTACACTGACTGCAGTAATCGGAATTTCGGCATGCTTTAATAATTTAGGAACGAACTCTTCACCGTTTTCCATTTCAAAATGAAGACCTGAGGAGTCGCACTGGACTGTAACTTGATACTTTTCACCAAGCTCTTTTTGCGCCAGGTCGTCATTTTCGGTACGTACGGTTATGACATCGCCTTTTACCATCCGCTTTAAATTGTTCGGTGTGTCTAGGGCAATGATTTTACCGTAATCAATTACTGCAATTCTATTACAGTTCTCAGCCTCATCCATGTAATGGGTAGTGAGAAACAAAGTGATATTTTTGGTGCTGCGTAACGTATGGAGATAATCCCAAATCCGGTTCCTGGTCTGGGGATCCAAACCCAAGGTCGGTTCGTCTAAAAACAACACCTTAGGTTCATGTAGTAGTCCACGCGCAATCTCTAATCGTCGTTTCATGCCACCTGAGAAATAGCGCACCAAACTATTCCGCCGATCTTTGAGTTCAGCCATCTCCAGCACCTGATCAATGCGCGCGCTCCTTTCTTTTCTTGGAACCTTATAGATTATCGCATGGAATTTTAAATTCTCATACGCGGTCAAACGGTCGTCAAGGCTCGGGTCCTGAAAAATGATACCGATGGAACGACGTACTTCTTTCGCAGCCTTGAGTACATCAAAACCAGAAATCCATGCTTGGCCTCGCGACGGCTGCAAGAGCGTACAGAGTATTCTAATAGTTGTGGTTTTACCGGCACCATTAGGTCCTAAGAACCCAAAAATTTCTCCTTCATTGACTTCAAATGAAATACCATCTACTGCCCAGAGTCCGTTAAAATTCTTGGCGAGGTCTTCGACTTTAATCATCGATATAAATTATTTTTACCTTCTGTACTCAGTTATGTGTACCTAACTTTCCTTTTTAAACTTTTTCGAGTGTTGGACTCCACCACTCGCCCAGTTTTCACGCGATTCTTCGCGTATGATGATGTGTACGGCTTCTTTAGGACACTCAACGATTCTCATGACCACATCAGTCAATTCGCTTATGAGCTTTTCTTTTTTGTGGTCTTCAAAACCCTGCCACATACTTATCTCGAGAAATGGCATAGTAACCTCCTCGTATAAGTATATAACATCTTGAGGATAAAATCAAGTGATGGAGGTTTTGTCTCTCAATAGAGTGGTGCAATTATTTCAAATATTTCTGTCCTCCTTTAGCAGTTTAATGTGTATATCGTGATAGATATGATTGAAGAGACTATATGTCCAGCGTGCACTCTGAATAAAACGTTCTGCGAAATAGGGTGACATCCCTACTATCCGTGTCAGTGCCCTTGAGAACTTCAATTCTCTACTGAATAATTTCTTGACCTGTCGTACATACTCCTGTAGCTGGACAGCTGATAATCTATCCTGAGGTAATTGTTCGGCTAATACGTTTGCAGCAATTTTACCAGAAAACATTGCATTGATGATGCCTCCTCCGGTCATCGGATTCGCCAGCCCAGCAGCATCTCCTATGAGTACACATCGATTTCCAACCAAACGATGCCATACTGGTGGACCTAGGTTGACAGGCCATGCCCGGGTTTGACAGAGAGTAGATTTTTTTGAGATGCGAGCCTTGATCTGTGAATGATTGAGGAACTGTTCAAGCAGTCCGTGTAATGTATACTGAGATTGTTTATACTGACAGGTATCCATGCCCAGTCCAACATTTGCAGTGTCTGAGCTAAGTGGGAATAACCACGCGTATCCTGGCCACAACTGAGGAAAAAGATATACTTCGACCGTATGAGGCTTTAGGCTAATTCCAGTAAGGTATCCCCGCATGGCAATCGCCCGGTGCTGCCAGGGAAGAGGACCCAACTGACGCGCAATCATTGACCCCGCGCCGTCAGCGCCAATCACAGCGCGTGTCTGGTACTCATGATATGTTTTCCCCTCGCGTACTCTCACACGGACACCGTGATTGTTGAGGTGTAATCCACACACCCGTCCTGTACATCGTTGTACGCCGGCTGATTCGGCCGCACAAACCAATTGGTTATCAAATACTTCACGTGGCATAACCACAATTTCAGGCAGCTGTGATTGAAATTCAAACTGGACAGATACTGAGGTTCCAAACGGTCCGCACAAACGTGCTCTGTGAACTGGATATGCCTGCTCGGTGATCGCTCGCTCATAAATGTGTAACTCTCTGAGGAGATTCAGACCAGCTGGGCCAAGTACATCGCCGCACACTTTGTCACGAGGAAAAGACGCAGAATCAACCAAGAGAACCTCATACCCTAATCTTCCTAAATGCAATGCAGCGATACTGCCAGCAGGTCCTGCACCGCTAATTAATACATCATATACATGAGCCATATCTCAACCACGCTAATGTTAGCATTTTACATAAATTTGGCGTAATCCGGATTTCATGCACCCATATCTTCCCCAGTACAATGGATGGCTGTTACAAAAATCCACACCATTGAGTAACTCAGATTCATCCCAGTCAGGTGATTGTGCGTTTTTGCTAGTCGGTAGCCACACCAAGTGAATGGTGAAACAGTGTCCTCTTTTGTACGTCTTGTGTTTTAATTTTAGCGATTTTATCGATTTGAAACCGAGTTTTTCCATGTGTTGTTTTTGAAGCCACATCATCCAGTAATTTTCTAACCCGATTGTTGCAAACCCCGACGCATGCTTTTCACTGTTAATCATGTCATTCATGAGCAGCTTGCCAAAGTTATTGCCTTGCGCCTTTGCATGTACCCAGATACAATTCATAACGATGATATTTTTTCCAGTGATTGGCAAGGCGGCTGCTTTCGGAGGTCCATACTCGATCATTCCGACATGATTTCCTTTCCAGAAGAGAATTTTCATGTGAAATCCTTGCCGAATTGCAGATTTGAGATAGGCGACCCGCTCGCTATTTCTCTGATACACTCTTATGAGCGGAATTTCTTTTTTCACGTGGAAAATACATCGAACGAGCAACCTTTGATACCTGGGTTTATGAATA
This sequence comes from candidate division TA06 bacterium DG_78, assembly GCA_001303225.1. Classification (GTDB taxonomy): domain Bacteria; phylum Hydrothermota; class Tepidihabitantia; order SM23-42; family SM23-42; genus DG-78. The sequence continues at coordinate 3,989 of LJNI01000020.1, forward strand.
ATATCGACAATCTTAACTGATTCGTTGTGATTCATAGATTTCACGTCATCCCTGTGTGAAAGAAATGATTAAAGGCGCGGTGAGGAGCAGTACTATCACTATCCAAAACCATAGAGGGCCGAACATACGTGTTCGTTTTGTGTACTGGTGATATTCATCTTTAAATCTCACTCCAACATCATATATTTCCTCAAATTTTGCCTGGATGAAATTGGCAAAGAATACAAGCGGAAATACAATCATACCATCAACATTTATGCGCACAATGGCGATACCGAGTGAGATGAGTACAATTCCTAAGTATATGGGATGCCTGGTGAACGAGTAGATACCAGAGGTGAGTAATTTACCACCCGTATCTTGAGCACCGATTGCTTTCCGTTTAATGACAGCATATATCAGCAAAAAGGCACTGCCAACAAATAATATCTGTCCCATAATGGAATACCAGTTTGCTACCAACGAGGTTTCAAATACGTAAGGTTTCTTTATCACATGAGGATTTGATCGAATTCCCACTGCGAGATAACAGAGCGCGTTGTATATGATAATGAATACAACGTTAAGCGGACCACTTTCGAGTACTGTGTGGTATTTCTTTCGTTCTCGAAGTATTGTTCGTGAGAGTAGTAAGTAGATGAATAATCCTATGATAAGTACTACTCTAATCATCCATGTATATGACACTGTATCGTCCTCCAAATTTTTGATGACGTCCTGTTAATTCCGCGGTTCATCGTTAACGATTCATTATTTTTCGGATGTCATTTTTGGCCTCTTTTTCACACGAAGCAGAGTTTTTATAGATTCTATGTCTTTTTTATTTCTCGGTCTAATCCAGAGCCAGCGTCCGTCATGGTACTGTTTCGCAGTTTCAAATATATGTTTCACATACGGGTTCAAATCTGCTTCTACTGCTCTTGTAACTTCATCTTTGCCGAGCACGACCAGAACACAAAATCCATTTTTCTCGGGTGACAACGTGACGAGAGTCTTACCGCTCTTACGATATCGTATGGTCCAGTCATGCTCTTTTTTTCCAATACTTAGATTAGGTTCATGATCGTAGTGGGTGGCAAGGTATGTGCGGAATTCTGACCAGAGCGCAGCCTTAGTGCCGATTACTGTGAGCATCATTTTCTCAATAGGTTTGGTTATTTTATTTTTCATAATTACTGTGTGGTAAAATATGAATAATGTTCACGCTCCATAGCGTTGCCCGCAACATCTTGTACACCAGTTGTAACTTTTATTTGATAGGTCGTGTTTGTATCCAAATCCATGATTGGCCAAAAGGTATGTGTTTTGTTCTCATTGCTCACCTCTGCACTCGCCATCCTCACGACAGTAGTGAAGCTATCAGAAGAAAGCTGTACTGTACCTAAAGGTTGTGTATTTTCGTAGTTCGCCTGTACAGTCGATGCATCCATCGACTCCATAAAGATGACTCATATTTTTGTATTAACACCAACATTAATTGTTCCGTCCGCAGGAACCGTTCGTTCAACAAGAGGAGCGACTGTATCTTTCTCAAGACAGGCAATGAATACCGCTGTACACAATAACAGCACTGTGAATATTTTTTTCATTATTATATATAACTTTAAACAAAATTAACTGACTGTCAATCCAGAAAAATTTTTTCCTGTTTTAATGTTTTGAAATTTCTTCCTTCTTGACCAGTGCTGAAAGGATAACAGAGACAATGCTCACGATGAGCGCACCAAAAAAAGCAGACCAGAAGCCATCAACGTGAAAACCGACATGGAACCAGTTTACCGCGATCGCCGAAGCAAGCCATAGGGTGAGTCCGTTAATTACCAGAACGAACAAGCCCAGGGTGATGATGATAAGCCCACAGCTGAGGAATTTGAGTATTGGCCGTATAATCGCATTAATGAGTCCCAGAATGATCGCCATTACTGCATAGACAATCCAGGCATTTCCGCTGACGCGGATGCCAGGCACGAGCCATGCCGCCACAAACAGTGAAAAAGCGACGATTACCCAACGGATAAGTAATTTCATTTTCGATTATTCAGTAATTTTTATTGCTGAGGCAATATCAAGGTCACTTGTTGTTTTATCATCATATTTAAGTGCGTATCGAAACTCAGTTACTTTTTCGTTCTCAACCTTGAGTACATATATTAATTTATCTTTTATCTCCGTATCATAGGACGTTTCAGCACACGAACCTGTTGTCCTGCCAATTATTATGACAATGTCATTCTTGAAGTATACATCATTGATATGAATTTGAAAATTGGGCCGTTGCGTTATATAATCAGCGATTATTTTCACAGCTTTTTCACTACCTGCAGTCACTCCTCCTGCTTCATCAATAGCCTTGTGATCGAGTGACATTATCTTCAATAAGCCATCAAAATTTCGATGGTTGATTTTTTCAATAAACGTAAGAGCAACATCAACAATATTTTTTTGATTCATATTTCACCCCATTGTAGAAAGATCAAGACTACCTTATTTATAATAAATTCTACTCCAAATCACCTGCATTTCAAGACGTAGTGTTTTTAAGCATATTCGATTGTCTTCAGCCGGAAGCAGGGTATACAAATGCCAATTGCGACGAGGTTCAAAAATTCATATAATTGACACTGTATCAATAATGGTTATAGTTGAACAACGGAGGAACTATGAACCGAAGAGAATTTATTAAATTCTTATTTGTTGGCGGAGCCAGTGCTTTATTTAATCGCAGCCTTAGCAAAAAATTACCTTTACTCGAAAAATTCAGAGCTTTACCAGAACCGCAGGTGAATACCTTTTCGTCTGAGATTATTCTCAATAGCCGTAAGTCATACCATAGTGGCTATAGCGGAGCCCTCTCTGACCAAATACTGGCAAATGTTCTCTGGGCGGCTTCTAAGGCACCGATGATTGGTTCAAACCGCATCATTTATGTTGCCTTGCCTGATAATGTATACCGTTATGATTCAGTATTACATGATATCATAGTGCATCTTTCAGGGAACCACATGTCAGAAGCGAACCTCGCCTTCGAGGTGGGCGTGGCAAGTGATCTTTCAGAGGATGCTGGTACTGCCCTCCATTATGGACACCTTGCTGCAACATCCTTTTGGACAGACACGAGCAATCAACCTTCGTGCTGTCCAAAAGAGAGTGCTCGAACCAATGCCACCAATACCTGGAATCCAGACCTGAGTATTCAGATGGTCAATTGCTATGGTTTCATGGGAACGGTTAGTGGTATCACTTCGGAGTGTGTTGCTGTTTCTTCTGATGGGAGTTTGCCAGCTCCTTCAACTGATGGATCCATATTGTTAGAAAACGGGTTAGCTGATCTTCGTTATGGTAGCCAGTTCATAGATACAGAATTGAGTTTAGATGAAATATCTCAACTTGCCTGGGCGTCATACGGCAATACACCGCACACGACATCAAATGGTCGTGCTGGAATCACTGCGGCTTCGGCTATTGCGAGTTATTATTTGACAGGTCGTATTTATATTGTGCGTTCTGTAGGTGTTGAACGCTATCACATGCGTCTGCCGTCAGGACAACCGACAACCAGAGATCATCGGATTGAAAGGGTAACAGACGGAGACCGGAGACCAGACTTGAGGTCTGCAGTACCGCGTATACCACAGACTGCGCCCAATTATTTTGTGTACTGTGCGGCTACAGCGAGTCGGTATCAACTCCTTGAGGCAGGATATTGTGCAGCCAGTGCATTGCTCCAGTCGACCTCGATGGATTTACAGGGCTATTTCACTGCCGATTTCACATCCTCAGAACGAACTGCAATCATCAATGCACTCGGTATACCTTCGACAGATTTGCCACTCGTAATTTTTTCAGGAGGACAACAACTCGTGGGTATGGGTGAGAGAGAAATCGATAGTGTCGTAGCGCTCGCTGTGTTTCCTAATCCATTCAAAGATAGAGCGTACATACGATATACCTTGAATTCACCAGCACATGTGCATTTATCTATCTATGATCAGTCAGGCAGACAGGTGAGAAAATTGGTGAATACAACACAACCAAAGGGGAAGTTTACAGTAGCCTGGAATGGCACGGATACCCAGGGCAGACGATTGCCCGAAGGTAACTACTACTCTATTTTAAAAGCCGGTAAGAACGATTATCGACAGAAATTAATAAAGATAACGCAATAAAAAAAGCCCCCGTATGGGGGCTTTTTGTTATGCGTCGTGCATATTACAATACACGTTCGACTTGTGAGGCTTTTTCCCCTTTAGGGGAGTTCGTAATTTCGAACTTGACCTTGTCGCCTTCTTGTAGCGAACGATAGCCATCACCGACAAGATCTGTAAAGTGGACAAATACATCACCACTGCCATCTTCTTTTTCGATGAAGCCAAAGCCTTTTCTGCCATCAAACCATTTTACCATTCCATAGCTTGGCATACAATTTCTCCTTTCAAGTTAAACTTTTATTTATTAGATGGGTTGAGAATATGAATATTCTACAAAATCCTCCAACAAACTATTTAACTTAAATATATTATAACCAAATAAAGAACTTTGTCAAGGGTCTATATGGGTATCGTATGAGACACTACTTAATCTCGCGTAGCCTTCTCGATTCCTTGATATCTTCAAGGGCATTATTTTTATCGATTGATCGAGCAGTAGACGCACCTATCACGGCTAATAGTCCACCGCCGATGAGTGCACCCGGCCCGGCGTACACCACTGCGAGTTCACCAAAGTGTTCTACTGAGAAACCAATCGCCAAGCCGATCAGTGCGCCAGGAATGATGCCTAAGAGACAGCCGCCTGTCGCGCCGAGTAAAAGAACTCTGGTTGGATGCCTCATAGCATCTATTTCATCCTGTGTTATGGGAAATCCAATATCATCGTGTGTCACAACAGCCCATTCTGTTTCGAATTCTTCCCTAAACTTTTCCGTATATTCATACTTTTCAAAAAAATCACACAGTATCTCAACTGCCATAGGTTCTCTATTCACCGAAATATATTTTTTATCCTCAATTACAATCTCAACTGCATATCCGATTGTAGAAGGAACATAGAATGTAGCAGATGTAAAATTTTCTATCCCCGGAAATAAATCATACTGTTCCCGCTCTTCAGGGTCGATCGTTTCACCTATGCGTTCGCTTATTACTATCGGCTGCTCGAGCTCATAGTCATGATAATCGTAATAGTGCACACCATAGGTACACTGTAATAACAAGGCTATCACTATACAACTTATGGATTTTTCAATCTTCACAATACCTCCTCGTGTAGTCGAATTTTAGTTTCAGATAAAAAGGGAGAATAGGTGAACTTAGTTGTCTAATTATATACAAAACGCTAACATAATCCCTAACACAGCAGCTCGTCTTTTGGGTTTCGTCTTTTCCGGTAATTAATTAATTCAAAACAACTTATTACGATTAAAATCAGAGCTAAAGCCCATAGAATAATATGTCCGCGTAGAGGGATGTGGAGCCTGCCACTCACAAGCCAGAATAACAGAATTACTGCCCCACATAGATTTATGGATACTGCTCCTCCTAAACCTAGTCCGACAATACCAGTCGGTTTGTGTGTGTATTCAATAAACAAAGCAATTGCGATTCCGATGAGCACTGCACCCAAGATACTTGGGTAGAATGCATTGGCAACATCAGGTATTCCGAGATTGTGATACGACATTATTAGAATCAGCAATGATATCCAGGTAGCCAGATTTTAGAAGTTTCACTGTTAATGTTGGAAGATCGAAAAGCTGATCGCCATAAATGTGAACAGTGACCGTCTGTTCATTATTTATTCCATGATTGGGAAAAATATTCGCAATTTCTGGAGTCTGAGCGTATAGGGACAAAGTTCCTATAGAGAAAAGGTAAATTACCGAAAAGACAAAACGACAAAAAATCTTATTCATTTCTCCTCCTCTATACGAGTATCACGGGTATCATTTATAATTACTGTATTATAGTATAGTAGCAGTGATTAGAAAATCAAGATATCCTGCTGTAGCAGGTGTCAAATTTTCCTGATTGAATCGGGATGTTCACCAGTTGGTGGGGGTCAGAGGTTATAACTTAACCCCGCATCTATTCACTATTCAAGATTTGACCCCATGACCAGATTTATTTTTGTGTAATCAAATCTTGTTTAATAGTGTTTGTATTATACAGCATGTCAATACATAAAAAGCCTACCCAATTCTGCAATTGCAAGACCTGACTCCATAACATACACTTGGATGAATTTACCATTGTAATCATGTGTCGTTATCCTGATATCGAATTCCGTAAGGAATAATTTTTTCATAGGTGAGCCCACTGACATATTAATCCCATTACCCAGCTGCTGGTAAATCCCATGCGTTAAGTTGTTGCCCACAACTACACATCTTCTGGTACCACTTTATCTCAGCACCACAATTTTTACATGACCATTCCTGCTTCTGGAACTGTAGCCACTTTTCTTTGCCATTTTTCTTGATGTATTCAAGATTGGACTTCATGGTCCAATGGTGTGGCCATTGATCATTCATAAATTCATGAAGTTCTGTGCATGGATAATCGCTGCAAAAGCAACAAAAATCAATATGCCTTTTCTGAGCACATTGTCTGAACTTACATTGCTTTGCCCAATCATGGACCTCGGTGCTACGACAGCCATCGCATGTTGGCTCTCCGCATGAAGCACAATAAAGACCACAAGGACCGTATTTTGACTTCTTCATTTATTTAACCAATACAATAAATTTTATTCCAAATCACTAGAAATTCAAACCCTGTTTCACCAGATTCCTATATCGATATATGTGCATATGCACAATTGTGCATATGTCGATATTCATTTGTGCCCCTTTTTCCATACCATCATTCTTCAAAGCCTGGTTCAGATATCTCATTTCTTCAATTCTGTTCACAAAAACTTTTTTCATAATAAATAGTTTTTAATCCTGAAATTTCAAGACCTGACCTTACGCGCCGAAATCGTTATATCTATCACCGCAATCGTTTTTCCTGTCGACGTAATCAATCACGTTGTGAAACTACGACAGGTCGGTTTTGTACCGTGGGTAGACCTCTAGTCATCAAACCAGGTTGCACCATCAAAATGGCAATAGATAGATTCTCGATTGATCTTACCTTCACGCAATTCGACGATCGACGCACCCCGCACCGAGAATCTCTTGCTATTCTGCGTGCCTGTCTCGATCCACTCACAACCCACCCAATCGCCATTGGCGAAGAGGGATTTGATCTCTAATTTCAAATCGGGGATACTGGCGAAGATGGTCCGCGCGCGGTCCTTTAACGCCTCTTTTCCATGGCAGACGTCCCCCACACAAACATCCTCAAACATACAGTCATCCGTGAAGAAGGAAGCTATCTTCTCCACGTCGGCAGACGACCATGCTGCAGCAAGGCCTTCTGCAATCCGTTCCACATCAGTTTGCATCTTGATTTCTCCTTTATTTAATTATAAATCTTACTTCTCCCTCCACAAACAAGCCATACACTCATTTTATCGTCTTTTGCCTTATGCTCAACGTAGAAATTTGACCCCATGGCCCTCAAAGTCAAACCATTGGTATCGAATCCGCCAAAAATTGTGGCGGATTGAGATAACCTGACCCTATATGCCCCCAGACAGTATAAACCTTAAATTACTTGCCTACATGACTCGGTTTACAACAATGATTGGATCGGCGGGTGGAGCTCCCAATGCCTTTGTAACAATCTCCTTCACCACGTCTGCATTAGGTGCTTCCCAATCACAAATCCCCATGCCTTCCTCATTCACGTAGGTACCATTGTACTTGACATCCGGATATTCTTTGAGGATCTCTGAAAATTTTTTCTTAAAACCTTCCACCTGCTCAGAACCGATTTTAGGTAATCTGCCGTTTTCTGTAAAATGGAACTCAATGACTTTTGCCATAGCTATCACCTCCTTTTTGTTCATAATCTAAGGTGCAACTTCGTTATCATATTTAAAACAATACACTATATTTTAAATTCAACACAATGTCAATCCTCGTATCCTTCCTGGTGATGTAAAATGCTTAGATTTGACCTCATATCTCTATTCTATCACCGTACACCGTAATCGTTTTTTTCTATTGGTGTAATCAATCACGCAGTGAATCTACGACAGGTCGGTTTTAGTTCGCATCAACATAATATGGCAGGGCTGTTTTGTTCCAATCGACTTGAATTTCAATAATGTTTCTGTATACTTTTACATGCGAAAGAAACATAATTTATCTCAAAATAGGGAGGCGAACATGAATGTTACATTTTTGCATTGGAGACCATCCACATTACAGAGCGCTATCATTTTCTGTTTTTGTGTGATTCCTGCTTTATCAGTGGTTCATCCACTCTATGGAAAAGGCTCAGAACCCGAGGAAGTGCTCTCAACGAGTGTTCAAGTCTCTGTGGATTGGGATATTGATCAGGGGAATACGATTAACAAGGGGCATATGACGTTCAATATCAACGGTTGTATGCAGCTGGACCGCACCCATACCAAGGAGGTGAAAGGTAAATCTTCTTTTTATCCCTTTCCAATTTACAATCCCCAATCAATGGTAGTTCAGTATACCTATGCAGAGTCCCTTGTTGATAAGAGCAAGGGAACCTGTCCGCCTTTGGCAGCAGAGTACATTGGCAATGGGATATTTACCCTCAGTGGTGATCCGAATTCACAAGCCCGTGCTCAACTGTATATTCGAAGGTTAGCTACGATGATTCCAGGGATTGAGCAGATGGAGTTACTGAAAGACATCCCAGGAATTCCTGACAGAAATAGTTTTTGTGATTATTATGAGTTTTTTGCTGGTGGTTCTGGAGTAACGATCCCCGGAAGAATGAGAGGTTCAGACTGTCTGTATGAATCCACTGAGAAAGATCTCAATATATGTAAACTTGCCATTCGGTTTCAGATTCCTGATGACGGTCGAATGAAAGGAGAGCGCGAATGGTCTACAAAGACGCAAACCGGAGCACCACCATTGAAAATGACCCTCTCAGACCTTCCTGCATCAATGAACCAAGCGCCCTATGACCCAGAGAACATACCTGGGGATGTTACGTATCGTGTTACCTGGTCATTTGGAGAAACAGATGTAGTGATTCTATGTATGCAGAGAAACGTGAACGGCAGTTGGGAAGATGTTGACGATAATGAGAGATTAAAAAACGTAGTTGTTGGTGAGAAGGTTGAACTCAGGGGAGTCGTATATCCAGAAGAGAAAAACCCGAAGAGAGGTGAATGGGTCATTGATGGTAATAGTAACACAAATTACATTAAAAAATTCAAAGTGGCTGAAGATCATACACAATCAGAAGTGATTCCCTTGCAGGGTGAAGATTTACGGCAATCGGAAATTGGGTTTTATTGGTTCAAAGGAAAGGAAGGTACGGTTACCTATACGACAACCGTTGATGGTGAGGCATATTCTAAAGACGTTGCGTTCACAATTCGAAAACCAGAATATGCAGTAGCGTGGGACAGTAGAGACGCTAATCATTTTGGAATAATAACAGGCGGTGATCCTGAGTTACGCGATCAGTGGCCTGATTCGAATAGAATCGAACCTGGGTATGGAGGAGAGTTAGGTGAAAGAGAGGTAGTTGAAGGATTAGAATACAATGGTATTCTCTTTTGTTGTGAGTCAGAATCTGATATACCGGGAAACACACAATGGGTACAGATAATTGAGAATTGCCAATTTATACGCTGGGATGAGAATGGCGTGACGTTCGTTACACCACCTATAGAAAAAAATTGTGAAACAGGGCTCGACATAGTCTATCCGTGTGCAGTAAACAATAGTTTTTATGACGCACCAGCTATACCAACGAGTATTTTTGCTGAAAACCTTACTTTATTCCGTGTTATCATGTCTTTTGATTTATACCTGATGTTTAAGCCACACGGCGAGGAAAACGAATGGGTTCCTCTTAAGAAAATTGATTGGAAATGGGCTGGAGGTGTTGAGAAGGTAAATGATAAATGGGAGCCGAGAGGGATATTCTCTTTTGTACCGTACATGAAAGAGATTGCAATCGAGGGAGAAGAGCCTACTGATATAGATGCAACAGAATATCCTCTCTGGAAAAAAATAGTGGAAAAATAAGCGTGGAGGTTGATAGATAACTGAACAAAGATGCTTCCATCAGAACACATGAGCTCTACAAACTATGGCCCCTTCCCCTGATCCTTACGAGGACCAACGGCAGGGCGGTTTTGTACCATACATTCCTATGTATTTAATTCAAGACCTGACCTCATAGCACACACAAAAAGGGGAGTACATTACTCCCCTTTTTAATTGTTATGTGTTATTTACACACTATCCTCATCCACTCATGCAACATAAAACGGAAAAGCCAAAAAACCCAGTGCTTCGTTATTCGAGGATCTCAATCACCGTGCGTTTTCCCAGTTTCATCGCCGCAGCGGTAATGATTGTTCTAACAGCTTGTGCTGTTCTTCCTTCTTTACCGATCACTTTACCCATATCACCTTCACCGACTCTAACCTCATATATAACGCTCCTATCGCCAGCAATTTCTGCTACTGTAACTTTGTCCTGATTGTCCACTAACGCTTTGACAATATATGTAACAAGTTCTTTAAGTTCTGTCATGATTAGCCCCCTTTATTGCAATCATATTAGCCATACTATGAGAAGGTTATGCTCCTCTGGAACTTGAGTTCTCAACATGATCCAAGTCTAATACTGATATCACTTTTAGGACTGCAATAACCTACTTTTTCTACATAATCACTACACTTGCCTTTTTCGAATGTGATGATACAAATGGATTTTTTTACCTCCTCCGGTTAATTTAGCATTAACCTACTTATTATTATATATACATGAAGGTGTATGTCAACGGCAACACAATTTCTTCTACAACTGAATACACGAATTTTATTGCAGGTCATTGAAGATACACTTGACTTTAGAACGAAGATGGATATATATTTATCAGAATTGGTGGAAAATTGAAAGGGAAAAATTATGCCAAAACAACCACGTGATAGAGAGAAAAAGAAAGCAAAAACTAAGAAAAAAAAGTTATCAAAGAAAGAACGGAAACAGAAGCAGAAAGAGAAGAAAGATTGGTGATAAAAGAAAAATGGCGGTTTAACCCGTCATTGCTTCTCGATGAAATCAGTAAAAGGTTTTAGAGTGGATTGTGCCTCTTTTTCGCCTTCTCAGAGCCTTATATCAGCCGTTGCGAATTTTCCTCACATCTTCGATGTGATTGGAAAATTGAGCATGCAGTTTTCTCCATGAACAGACTGCACCAAATTCTCCCACATCTCCGATGTGGTTGAGAATTTGAGTGTCCCGATCTTTTTGTCGGGGTAATCATATTCTTTCATCGCCGTAATCAATCACGCAGTGAAATTATGACCCTCACCAGCACTTACCCCTATCGTTACGAGGACCTACGGCAGGACCTTCGGCAGCATCTATGAGATCTACGACAGGTCGGTTTTAGTTCCAAAGTGCCTTAACAAATTTAGTTATGATTAGAATCTATTAATAGGTGACCCCACACGCCCAACTGTCTCATGTTCTGCTTCTCTTTTTTCGATTCCACCACCTCTATTTTTTGAAGTACGCCTCCATTCTATCAAATGCTTTATTGATCATATCGTGAGGAACACAAAATGACAATCTCAAATGTCCTTCACCAGTAGGGCCAAAGGCAACACCAGGAGTTGTTGATACTTTTGCATCTTTCAAAAGCTTTATACAAAACGTCGCTGAGTTCCTGCCTTCAGGAATCAAAATTTTGGGAAACATGAGATAAGATCCTTGTGGTTTCTGATGTTCAAAAATTTCATTGAGTCTGGCTAAACGTTCGCACATCACATTTCGAGTAGATAAATAGTGTTCCCGGAATTTTACCACACACTCCTGCGGACCTGTTAGCGCGGCAAGTGCAGCATATTGCGAAACTACGGGTGCACAGATCGCAAAGGGAATATGTGATTTTTCAATTTGAGGAATTAAGCTCTTTTCTGCGTGCACGTAGCCAATTCTCCAACCAGTCATAGCATAGGTTTTTGTGAAAGTAAAGCAACTTATCGTATTTTTTTTCATCTCTGGAATTGAAGCGATGCTGAAGTGTTTATTTTCATCATATACAAAATACTCATATGCTTCATCAGTAATTACCATGATATTATGTTTTAGGGCAATGTCAGCCAGTTGGCGGAGTTGTGTTGCATTAAAAACCGTGCCTGATGGATTCGATGGAGAACAATACAAAATCGCTTTTGTTTTTGGCGTTATTGCATTTCTCACACCCTCAACATCCAGAGAAAATCCTTCTTCCTCAATGGTCGGGACAAAAATTGGTGTGCCAGAAGCAATGAGCACTTGCCGAATATGAGTGGAATATGTTGGCGATGGTAAAATCACTTCGTCTCCGGGGTCGATAGCGCTCATGAGAGCAGCAGCCAGACCTTCAATAGCACCGACCGTGATTATGATCTCGGATGCTTCAGCAGGTATGTTATTATCTCTTCTAAGCTTCTTCGCAATTTCTTCTCTTAGTTCTGGTAATCCACTCGTCGCTGAATATCCGCCAACAAGCCCTTTTTTGATTGCAGTAATTGCAGCGTTTCCAATATGTTTCGGAGTACCAGACGTAGGTTTTGCCCACGATAAAAACGCAACGTCCTCAATGTCTTTGGATAATCTGGTCATTTCATGGATCGCAGATTTTTGTATTTGCCGAACCCTATTGGATGCTCGCCAATCATCATTATTCATATATTCTTCTCCTTTCCACAAATTTTCTACCTCTTCAATTCTCAATCATAGGTATGGCGCGTCTTTTTATCAGCTATTGTGGGTTGAATGAGTTCTTTCCACTCTGGAGTATTCCATGTTTTGAGTTTAGAGTGCAACATATAGTACTTTTGAGGGATTGGATGCGTTCCCACCACGACATCCATATTATATTTCTGTTTGATAAAATCGCGAAAAAAAGAAATGTACGGGCATGGTGGGTAACCAACAACCATTCCAGTTGCAAAATGAATAACTGTTGCTCCATTCTTCTTCATTTCCTCAGGTGCGTATTCTATATTGCCTCCAGGGCAACCATTGCACGTTGTATATCCTACAATCTCTAAATCCTGCTTTTTATAAATGCTAAATGCTCCCTCTCTTTTTCGAAAGGCTCTAAAGCATTTACCACCAGCACACGTGTTATACCGCTGGCAGATTATAATACCAATTTTTATGTTGTCCATTTATTTACCTCCACAAATTTTGCTTGCTAATTTTACCTGCCAATTTTTCTCCCATAGATTGAAAAATTGAGCATCTCCCAAATTAGCTCACATTCTAATATGCTTGCTAATTTGAGGATCCTGTTATTTTATTGAAATAACAGGGCTACATATTTCAAGAATCAGGGCTACCTTTATTTAATCAATGTAATACATTCTACTCCAAATCACGGAAATTTCAAGTTTGTATTATTTATAATTTTGTTCAGTAAATAAAAGGAATTAATTTCTTTGTGCATCTGGCATATGCCTGAAATTCTGTGCTGTATTTATTTTCGAGATACTCATCAAGGGATGGGATGAGAACAAAAATAAAATTTAACATCATCATAAAAGGAATGAGAAGCAATACAAGATGATGCGTGACTAATGCAAATCCAGTAAACAGGATAACATCGCCAAAATAATTTATGTGCATAGAAAATCGGAATAACCCTTTCGTATAAAGATGACCACAGTTTTGTGATGTTTTCTTCCACCTATGTCTCTGGTATTCAGAAAATGTGTTAAGGTATGAGCCGAAAAGATACAACACAATCGCAATGATATCCACTCCGTTAAGAGGACTGGGTTGTCGTGCTCCATAATAGAGTAATACAATGATAATTATGGACATCACCGTCGAAATGAGAGTCGCTTCCTGCCAGGACATTCTCCGTTTCAGAAAAATGAATAGGGTAGCAGACAACCTCAGGAGGTAGATGATAGCAAAAGATAACAAGAGAATACGACGTACCAAATTACCATTTACACTGTAAATCATTAACCATCCATACGCATTTGCAAAAGAGAGTGCGGTCATTATGAGAATCTTTGGTCCGAGTGATTGCTTGTGTTCACTTGTAAACATCATAGGAACCAATTTCCAAACTATTATTTTCGCAGACTAAAAATCAATATTAAAAAACCAAGACTAATTGCGAGTCCAATAATACTAAATATCCGTTGTCGCTTTTTCTTCATAGAAGGAAGAAATGCTCGTACGAGTATATATAAGGTATTAAGCATTGCCAGTGAAAAAATAATAAGAAAAAATCTCGTTGATTTATCCAATATAATAAATTTTATTCCAAATCACTAGCAATTCAAGACCTGACCCAACATGCCCCCATTCAATTATATAAATGGTTAAAAATCTGTCAAAATTTCTTTAGCTTTTTCTTCGCAATGTAATCGATATATACCCGTGTTATTTTCCTACCATCATATAGTTTTTCGATCAGCCTTTTCTCCTTGCGAAGGATTTCAAAATTTCTGAAATATATATCTGCTTCATTGTCTTTGTAGTGTGAAAACCGTTTGCTCCTCAGGAGAAGAGTAAACTCAGTTCTACGAAAGGGCCGTCTATCAGGATCATCCACAGATAGAAAATTCACATAGCACAGTCCATGTGGCTTTAACACTCTATGTATTTCACTCATGGCAACTGTAATATCCGCTTTAGTCATAAACATGATGGCATTATAAGAATAGACAAAACTGAACAATTCATTTTTAAAAGGAATCCTGCGCATATCTCCTCGAATAATGTTTAATGGTATATCATTCTTTTTACAGAACCTATGCGCATGAGCTAGTGCCATCTTCTCAATTTCAATGCCATAGGTTTTATACCCATATTGGTAGAATAGAAACAGTGGGGGATGGCGGTCAGCGGATGAACCTGCGCCACAATCCAAAATTGTTTTTTTAAGTCGAGTGGTATTACATTGCCTCAAAAATTCATAAAGAGGTGTTGCCCAAATAATATCCGGTGCAGAGAATTTCCTTTTTTTAGCCCCTTTTTGTTTCATTTAATAATCAAAAAATACTTGCTTGTCCATTGCCTGCCCTCGTGAAATTTAAATATTTCATCAGGGTCGAGATGCTTTGACTCCACAGACGCAGCATCATCATTGTAATCGTTTTATCTATCACTGTAATCAATCACGTCAGTGAGGCAGGTCGGTTTTAGTTTTGTGTTCTGGTAAATAGTTATCTGATAAACGCTTGATTTCATTATAGAGATCCCCGGCCTTCATTCCGCGTTTTACTTTAAAAGAAATATGGTCTAAATATCGCTCTACTGATCTTAACGTAGCTGGATATTGTTTCATAGCAAGTTGCTGTATTGGCTGTGCAATATGAGCCATATAAAATTCATATTTTACCTTAGCCTCAATAGGATACTCTTTCCTTAATCTTCTCAGTATGTATTTAATATCCTCCATTACTCTTTCCTATTATTATTGTTACCAATATATTTCAATTTTACTTTTGCACTTTGGACAATCTTTTTTATTTATTTATAAATCTTACTTTCCCTCAGTAAATTATCACCATAATCGTTTTTTTTATCAATGTAATCAATCACGCAGTGATGAACAAGCCATACACTCATTGTGTTCCTTTGTAGAATGTCGAGATTTGACCCC
>LJNI01000127.1 GCA_001303225.1 candidate division TA06 bacterium DG_78
GACTGGGAGGGCACAGATGATAAAAATAATCTTTTACCCAATGGTGCATATATCATAGAATTGAAAACAGAGCAAGGAATCGAGACAATTTTTGTGGAGATAAATCGCTGACAAAGATGAATAAATTGTTGCTATATTTACTGATTCTACCGTTTCTTTTCTTTCTGTTAACTCCTCTCTTTTATGCTTATCCTCCTGGTTGGTCTGATGATATACTTATAAATGAGGATACATCGGGGTCGCAGGGTTCTCCAGATGTCAGTACTGATAGTCAAAATAATGTATGGATTTCTTGGCATTCAGGAATTTTAGCTGAGATGGAGGTTTACTGTTCAAAAAGAGATAGTCTGGGTAGTTGTTTGATACCTGAGACTAACGTGTCGAATAATGCATCACAATCTGGGTTGGCACGCATTATCGTAGACAAATCTGATAATATTCATTTTGTTTGGCGCGATGAATCGCCTCAGGGATTTGGAATATGGTACGCAAAACTCGCCAATGATGGGGCGGTGATTGTGCCATCGCATTTAGCCGTAAGCGGGGCTGGTGCCGTAGGTATATCTACTTTTGATTCAGAGATCGCTTTGAATAAATATCAGGAGGTGAATATTGCCTGGGATGAAGGTCCCTCAGGCTATAATCAAATGGACTACACGAAATTGGATAGTCTTGGTGATACATTGATTGCAAAAATTCAGGTTACCCCAATTGATGCTGGTTGGGTAGGTATTGGAGTTGATAGTTTTGCCAATAATCATCTGGCATGTCGGACTGATACTACTGGAACCAGTAATCGATTGACCTATTCGAAACTGGACAAAGATGGAAATTTTTTAGTGTATAATAAAGTGCTCGCAACCGGTGGTAATAATGCCATAGTTAGTGATCAACATCAAAACATTCATATAGTTTACACTAATCCAGCTGGTCCTGGCAATAGGATTGATTATTTAAAGCTCGATAATGATGGTAACATTCTAATTGGTCCACTAACGATCAGTTTGCCTCAGATTAACAGCAATACGTATGCCCATATGGCAATAGATTCATCAATAGTTGACATCATGTATGCGAAAATGGATACTGCGGGTAACTTTGTAATTTCACCGATGAAGGTTGTTTATCCTCAAGGTGGTGGTGAACCCCGTATCGCAGTTGATCGAAGTAATCGATTACATCTTGTCTGGGTGAGTGGTAGATTGGGTACGCCAGATATTTTTTACAAGCGGGGTGAGAATGAGCCTGGGGTGGATGAAAACACACAATCAGAAGCATCTATTCCCAATCTTTTTGTCTTCCCTAATCCATTTACCCATGAGACTAAACTATCTTTCTCACTTTCTCGAGAAACGAAGAGAGCAATAATTGAGATTTTTGATATTCTTGGGAGAAAGGTACATGAATATACGCTTGAAGAAACAGATGGTGTTATCAGGTGGCAGGGTATTGATGCTTTGGGGAATTTATTACCCTCAGGAGTTTATTTCATACAAATTTCTGATATTGCTAATAAACGGTCGATTCCAGTTGTCTTATTGAGATAATTAAACAGAAGTCAACCTAACGCTCGCAGCAGAACCTTGACAAATGTTAAACCATTGATATAATGAAAAAGGCGAGAACAGTAATATGAGTTGGTATGCAGCATACACGAAATTCAATCATGAGGGAGTTGTTAGCAAGTTACTAAAAGAAAAGGGTGTTAACACATTTCTTCCCAAAATTATTGTGCCGAGTAGACGCAAAGACCGAAAGGTTTTAATTAAGAGACCACTGTTCCCCAATTATCTCTTTGTCGAATTGAATGAGGTGCAGGGAAACTGGTTAAAGGTATTTCGAACTCCTGGGTTGGCGCGCATATGCGGTAATAATGGACGGCCGACAGCAGTCCCTGATGAAGATATAACCTCAATACGATTGTTTGTTCATAGCGATAGAAATCTCTATCCTCTGCCATATCTTCACGTTGGTTCTAAGGTGCAGGTAATCTCAGGACCACTCACCGGAGCAATTGGCATACTCGTAAAAGAAGATCATAAGAGGCGAAGGCTCGTTGTTTCGCTTGAACTTATGGGTCAATCTGTTGCTGCCTCGCTCTTTGATGATGAGATAAAACCGTACTGATTTAAATTCTAAATCCTAAGCACTAAATCCTAAATCCCAATATTACCCAAGAACGAAGCGATTAGCAGCAATATCGAGGATCCACGAAAAATTAATCCCCCTTTGTGGGATATTTTTTGGGATAATTTTAAAATTCAAAATAAAGTTTTGAACATTTGAATTTATAACTTTGTTATTGTTTAGAGTTTAGAATTTCCCGATCCGTTCCGAGTCGGGATGGGTAGATATTGGAATGTGGTCGAGTTTTAGAGAGGCTCAGTGGAATACTTTGATTCCTAATTTCTCGTAGACTTCATCCATGGTTTCAACAGCAATTTTCTTTGCTCGTTTTTTCCCATCATGTAAAACGTCATATATGTACTCTCTCTTCTTCCGTAATTCTTTTTGCTTCTTTTGTATCGGTTCTAGTTCTGTAAACATGTTATCCAAGAGAATCTTTTTGCAATCGAGACAACCAATTCCTGCCTTACGACACTCGCGTGTGCAGTGATCTATGTCTTTCTTTGGCGAAAATGCTTTATGCATTGTAAAGATATTACACACATCAGGATTCCCCGGGTCACTCCGTCGTTTGCGATCTGTATCGGTCACAGCGGTTGAAAGTTTCTTCCATATTTCTTCTTTTGTTTCATCCAGGTAAATGCAATTATCGAGGCTCTTGCTCATCTTGTTCACACCATCGAGACCTAAAATCCTCGAGACCCTGGCGAGCTGTTCTTTTGGTTCGGGAAATGTTTCACCAAAGAGTGAATTGAATCTTCGTGCAATCTCCCGTGTCAGTTCTAAGTGTGGGACCTGGTCATCACCGACAGGAACAACTGCTGCTTTATAGATAATAATATCAGCTGCCATGAGTACTGGATAGTCGAGGAGCCCCATATTCACGTTGTGCGGATTCTGTTCTTTCTTTTCCTTGAACGTTGGCACCCTTTCGAGCCACGATATCGGAGTTATCGTGTTCAATATCCAGGCAAGCTCAGTGTGCTCTGATACTGTTGATTGTAGCATGAGAATGCTCTTTTGCGGATTAATACCAGCTGCAATGTAATCAACTGCACAGTTAAATACTCGGTCATCCATCTCCTTGGGCTCGAATTTGATAGTGAAGGCATGGTAATCAACGATACCATACACGCAAGAATATTCGTCCTGCAGCGCAATCATATTGCGCATTGCACTTGCATAATTACCGATATGCAATCTTCCTGAAGGTTGAATACCACTGAAGACTCTCTTTTTCTCCATAGGTAATGATATTCAAAAACTGAGGTGAGTCAACAATAAGATACCACGAGCACTGTGTGGTAGTACTTATTGGATTTTTATTATCTTATGCCAGAATAACTCTCTTTCTGACTTCACTGCCACGTAATATATGCCGGTAGGTAAGTGATTACCAAATTTTACAGTTCTGTCGGCTGGTGATTGTAGGTGTGTTAATTTTCTGCCCGTGATGTCGTAGAGGGAAATTTCATACGATGCAGCAGTACTGGGTAGAGATAATACACATTCTTTTGTGAAAATTGTAGGAAGCAGTATACTGTTTGTTACGAAATTATTGTTGTATTCTATTACACTGGTGGAATCCCAGAAGTTTCTTCTAATCGTATTCCAGAGATGGTCATAGGTTCGGTCATAACCGAGTGCCCAACAGCCTGCACCTTGCAATAGTGAGTCATTAACCATACCGAATTTAATATCGAGCGACACAGAATCATCGAACCAGCACTGATGCCACTCGGTAGTGAAATATTTATACCATGGCGTTAAAGAATACTCGTCCCACAACAGACCATGGATATTTGCATTTTGGAATGCGTAGTAATAGATGACACCAGTACCTGTGCCAGTTGTAGCACTGCCACTATCTCCAGACACGGTTGGCCAGTCATAACCGTAATACGGTAGACCGAGAATGATCTTTGAACCATCGACGCCTAATGCCTTATAACTGCCGATACTCTTTGCTACACAGTATTCGCCCCAGAATACGGAAGGAATACATGGTGACACTGGACCAGCAGTCGGAGAGCCACTCCAGTGGAAATCATACCCCATAATGAATAGACCATCACTATGATTGGAGAGATACACAAGGTCATAGCCTGGATACCACTCTGGAACTGCAATCATAGCGAGATAGAGCTCTTTTCGTCCGTCTGGATGACTCCACAAGGTAGTGCAGAGTTCATCAACAAAGAGATTGAAACTATCACGTACTGAACCAGTGACGAATTCGAAGTCAATGTTTGCTCCGTCAATTTCATAAGTGTTTATGAAATTACTCATCGCATGTATAGCACTATCTCTTGCTGCACTATTATTAAGGAAATTTGAGACGTGTGAGCTCCCAAAGATGATAAAGGTCATGTGAACAGTGACACCTGCAGCATGGGCATCACTGATAACCTTCAGAAAGCGGTCTTGATTGGGAATGAGACCGAGGCTACCAGTTAGGGGATCAATCTCGACTGAAAAATACGAAATGTGGCTTAAGAGATCCATCTGAAAATATTGATAATAGATCGTATCAATCCAGTACGGCAGATAGCCGTAATAGTTTTTGAACATTCCCTCTGCGTAGGGGTTAGTTTGTGAAGATTGTATCGGTGTCGTGAGGATTGGTGTCCAGTGTGCCTCGTTGACATACTGATTGTACTCGATTTCGTGAATTGACGTAAACTGAGCGATAATAGTTACAATAGCAAAGAAATTCACTCTCGTTGCGATCGAGACATGCTGCGCACTATAAAGTAAATCGCAATGGCGACGATGAGAACAATGGTTATAACAATCAAGAGCGAGAGATTAATTACTGCTTTTACCTGGGTTTCTGGAGTAACAGTACTTTCTGGTACTGTTATTATCTTTACGATCGTGTCATGTTGACTTGTATCTTTTTGATGTTGTTCTAACTCGAGTTGGTGAATGCTTTTAAAAGAAGAGTCAGATTGAGCACCCTCCAGTACGGATAAAAAAGCTAAACTAATAATACACATACTTAGCAATTTAAAATAGTTGTTCATAACGCTCTCCTTTCTATAAACTATATACTTTATTGCTTACCAGTAGAAATTTTTTTATATATCTTGAGTGCCATTTTTTTTCCTTGTGCCTTGGTCTTTATCGTACCCTCGAGCTGCATATCAAACAGTTCCTGCAAGATAATCTTAAATGGAGGTCCTGGTTCCAATCCTAGGGCGATTAAATCATGACCATTAACAATTCGGTCAACCTTTGGTTTTGCATCGTCTGCTCTCTTCAATTCGATCATCCGCATAAAAGTTTCTTCGAGATGTCTGGTCTTGCCCGCAGTCGCATGACCATCAGCCCAGGCAATCATCATTGCTGCGAAATAATCATCACCGAGGTCGCGAAAGAACCTGCGTATTGCGCGATCAGTTAATTCTGAATTAGTCGCCAAGAGGTGTGGTCTCATATGTTCTTTTACTAATTTCTTAAGCAACCCAATATCTTTCCTAGATAGTTTAAGGCGCTTATGTCCTAAGGTTTCGATAATTCTTGCTCCTTTTGAATCGTGTCCATAAAAGTGGACTTCGCCTTCCTTCAATAAAAAGGTATCTGGTTTTGCTACATCGTGAAAGAGTCCAGCAAGCTTTAAGAGCGGAATTCGAGTCTGCACAGCGAAGTAGGTGGAGAATTCAGGCTCAATGTTTTTAAAAAAACCTGTCTCGAGCAATCCTTCTAAAGCACTATACGTACTCAACGAGTGTCCCCAGAGATACTTATCCTCAATTATTTTTTTTGCTTCAGGAAAGATCTGTTTAAATACATTGAGGTCATTCATCTTCACGATGCTCTTAT
Source organism: candidate division TA06 bacterium DG_78 (assembly GCA_001303225.1). Classification (GTDB taxonomy): domain Bacteria; phylum Hydrothermota; class Tepidihabitantia; order SM23-42; family SM23-42; genus DG-78. Next base: position 5,953 of record LJNI01000127.1, read on the forward strand.
ACGATTTTGGAGCGGACATTATTCTCAAAACTTCATATCCAATACGTTCAGCCGCAACCTTTTTAAAACTAATCTCTTCAGCGTCCTTAAAGAAATTCTTGTTTAGGATAAAGTCTAATTCTAAAGAAAATCTGAATCCTCTTAACACTCTCAAAGGATCTTTTTGTAACGAATTATCAGTAGTAGGCTTAAGGATTTTTTTCTTTATGTCTCTCAATCCATTGAATGGGTCGAGGAATTCTGATGATACAAGATTAAAGGCCATAGCATTGATGGTAAAATCGCGTCTCTGTAAATCATCCACTATGTTTCCTTTGCCAGTGCCAATAAAATCATAAATAATATCGTCTTTTACTACTCTTGCTTCATCATCGTGTTTACTTAAGAGAACAAAAGCACCTTTCATCTTACGGCTGACGCGGCGAGCAAATGTGATACCTGATCCAGAAAGTGCAAAGTCATAGTCTTTTGGCTCAATACCAAGCACTATGTCCCGTATGGTACCACCGACGAGATACAGCTCTCGCTTACCTCTGAACCCTAAAATATTCCGAATGTACTGGTTTTGTGTGATAAATTTTTCTAATTGTTCCATCTCAGCATTCTACTCGTTATTTCAAGGTATGTCAACAGAATGAATGTGATGAATACGCTACAAATTATTTTTTAAGTGATCACGTTATCTTATTTCTTGTTTTGGGACAATTATAGTAAAGCCATTCTTCCATTGAATTAACCTTTTCATCCGCAATTGCTGTATGCATAATTTTCTTTTGGGCACTGTTAATTGCTGATGTAACCATCGGTCCTGATACGGGGTTTGTTTCGTCTAAGCCGAAATTCTTTAAGGTGGTAGCAAAGTCTTTTCCGCAAAATATCTTTATCATTGGTTCATCGAGTGAAGCATGGAAAGATACAGTTGTAAAATAGGGCAGGCGCTCTGCGAACGATAAAATCTCTTGATCTTTTTTTGGTATAGGATAATGCTCTGCTACAATGATGTGTGTTGTTTTTTCTCTTACTTCATTCGATAATGCGGTATCTGGTACTCTCAGTATCGATAACAAGTCCGACAATAACATGATTGTTTTCAACTCTTCTTTTTCTATAGTACCTAAATCAAAATTGAGAGTATCCCAACTTGTTTTGTATAAAGTATACGGTAAGCCATTGCCATCAAATACTTTCTTTAATTCACCCAGGGTTTTCTCAAAAATCGCAATAACAAAAATGATAGAATATTTATCGATTTCCCTTTGAATTTTTTTACACATACCATTATACTTGAGCTCTTTAGTTATCCATATTTTGTCATCCTGTCGTGTCACCGCGGATCTCCTCGTATGTATGCCTTTACTATTTTCTTAGTGCGCTCAGTTCAGACGATTCTTTTATACGTTACGCTATTTAATATAATACCCTGAAACTCGCCATGCACCATCTGTATCTTTCATTGGTGTAACAGTTTCAATGGCACTTTGCTTGTTTTCGAAAGATGCTTCATACTGGATAACAACGTACTCACCATCTGGGGCACCAGGCAATGAGGTTGTATATTTTGCTGATTTAACCGTTCTGCTTACAAGCTTACCGAG
>LJNI01000128.1 GCA_001303225.1 candidate division TA06 bacterium DG_78
GATCCCTCTGCAGGAATAAGTGCAGATGATAAAACTACCATGTCTACCTGCATATGCTCGATCTTTCCTGTATCCTGGTCTTCATGGGCGAGTATTAGATCTCCGGTCTTTTTATCCTCAACTACTTTTGAAGGTTTACCCTTAATATATTTTACCTTTTCCTCTAAGGAACGATTATATAATTCTTCAAAGCCTTTACCAAAGGCACGAATATCAATCTTAAATACATAAATCTCTGCATCAGGGAAATATTCTCTAATAATGAGGCTGTCTTTTATTGCATTCATGCAGCATATGCGGCTGCAATATGGAATATCCCGATGCATATTTCTTGAACCAACACAATTGATAAAAGCAATCATTTTAGGTGGTTTATTATCAGTAAATCTTATGAGTTCTCCTTGGGTTGGACCGCCTGCTGATAATAGTCTTTCCAATTCAAAACTTGTGACAACGTTTTTGAACCTACGATAGCCGAATTCACTCGCCTCAGTCGGGTCAAAATAATCTATTCCAGTTGCGACGATTACTGCACCTACATCGATATCAGAATATGTATCTTCCATATCAAAATCTATTGCCTCAGTAGGGCATACTTTTTCACATACACGGCATTTACCTTTCTTAAAGTAGATACAATTTGCCTTATCAATACTCGGCTTACTCGGAACTGCCTGAGGAAATGGTTTATAGATTGCAGGACGTTTTCCGAGCATCAATTCAAATTCAGAAGGAATCTTGGAAGGGCATTTTTCTGAACAGAATCCACATCCTGTACATTTATCCCAGTTTACGTAACTGGCATGGGTCTTCACGGTTGCAATAAATTTTCCTGGTCCACCCTGAATCTTTATTACTTCGCTTCGCGGCAGGAGGGTAATGTTGGGATGTCTACCGACATCCATCATCCGTGGTCCGAGGATTCATATTGCACAATCCATCGATGGAAAACACTTATCCAGCTGTGCCATTCTACCGCCAATGCTTGGATTCTTTTCGACTAAATAGACCCTGATACCTGCATTGGCAAGGTCTAAAGCGGCCTGCATGCCGGCAATACCTCCACCGATGACTAAAACACCTTTTTCCAAACGACCTCCTTTAATAAACAAAATAGTTTTTCACAAGTCGTCTTCCGGTAACGAAATCCGTATCGTTAATCGTCAAGTGGTAACGTCTATTTAATTCAATTAACCGTAACCGTTGCCTACTTCTCCGAAACGGGTATCGTTTCCCTAACCAAATCACAATACTCCTTTTATCTTAACTTGGCGGAGGCGCGTAGGAATCGAACCTACCATTCTGAGATTACTCAGAATACCTGGATTTGAAGTCCAGCAGGCACACCAGCACCCGTGCACCTCCGCGAATTTTTTCCTGACAAATTTTCTCGAGTTCCACGAGGATGATAATTTGAGCATCCCTATCGGGGAAATCTCGGATTTGGCTAAAAAATTCAGCGTCTCCCAAATTTGCCCACATTTTAATGTGGTCGCAAATTCGAGGATACTGGCTTTTCGCAGAAAAGTCAGTACCGTCCGCGTTGATAAGCAATAATCTTCTTTGCTCTCTTGCCCTTTTATATTCATTACTATCTCCGATTCTTTCGTTCAGCCACTAACGTGTGGGTCCCTTTTGTTCTTACGGTAATACCCTGATCAAAAAAGTAATCCAAAATATCACGTGCTACATTCCGTGACACACCGAGTATATCCTTATATTCTACTGCACGAACCGAACCTTTTTCATTTAGATGTTGTACGAGTTTTGACTTTGCCTGAGTTAATATTTGATTATGAAGATATGTTCCTTCACCTATTTTGATAAGTAAATCATTTTTTAAAAGGTAATCAAATACATTTTTTAGTCTTGCTTGTGTCTCTTTTGGGAAAGCACTGTTGATATCAGTCAATCGAAACGGCCGATATCCTTGATTAATAACAAACTTTTCAATTTCATCTGAAAGCCGTTGTGCATCAGTCGAAAGTTTTACTGCCATGCCAGCAATCTTTATACCCTCAATTTTAATTTCAATCTTTCCTTCACGACTTAAGTCATCAAAAATTTTGTCCAAAAGAGATTGATGAGAAACCTGTAATGTCTTTGCCAATTTCCCTCTACTCATCATTACCATAAGAGGATTAGCCTTAATGAACTGTTCTAAAGAGATAAGACATGCCTTTTTCAAATTATCCAATGTCCTTTCATGCACGAGCGCCCCGTCTTTGAGCTTTATGACTTTCTTTGTCTCTAATAATCTCTGCACCTGATTGTCTATTACACTCAATGGTAAGTTCGTCAGCCTCATTAATTCCTTTCCGTAGACAATTGGCTGAAGTGCATAGAGCACGACCAATTCCACGAGGTCATCATTTCGTGCCTGTTCAAGTTTCTGAAGATGTTCAATGCGTTCTTTCATCGAACGACGTCTTCCTTTTACTGGATAGAGTGATAGGAACTTACCACCGCCAATCACCCTCATGGGCGAATACGAACGTATAATAAATCGCTCTCCACGTTCACCCACCACTGATTTTTCTAGTCTCAATTGTACGTATCCATCTCCACCGGGTTCAATTATGTCTTTATCCAGTATTCTCACCCTCGTCATCACCTCAGATGTACCTTTGTGTAAGCGTATACGTTGGTTTTGCCTGAGGGATCTCGGGAAATTTGATAGCAGAGAAAGGTGTGTATCAATCACAGTAGTAGGCCTGAGGTAATCAGGAACACTCAGTTCATAGCCTCGTGCAATATCTGTAACTGTAATATCAGCAAGATTAAATGCTGCCCGCTGGCCTACAAATACTTCGGAAACAGATTGATTGTGGACCTGAAGATTACGAATCCTCGACATTTTCCCGATCGGCAGAACTTCAACGTTTTCAGTCTTTTTCAATCTTCCCGAAATCACAGTCCCAGCAACCACTGGCCCGAAACCTTTCATGCTAAAAATACGGTCGATCGGACATCTGAAAATGCCATCATCAGACAGTGATTCAATTTCTGAGCAGTGCTTTTTGAGTGCCGTTTTCAACTCTTCGATTCCCTGTTTCGTAGTAGAAGACACAGTAAAAATTGGCGCATTTTCTAAAAATGACCCCTCCGTCAACTTTTTGATATCTTCTTTTACGATCTCAACATATTCTTTCTCAACCTTATCCACCTTGGTGATGACGATTATTCCTTTTTTGATTCCTAAAAGTTTTAAAACATCGAGATGTTCGACTGTCTGTGGCATAACACCTTCATCGGCGGCAACTACAAATAAAACCATCCTGATGCTTGCAGCACCGGCAATCATTGTTTTTAAAAACCGCTCATGACCTGGGACATCGATGATTGCTACCTCTTCCTGTTCATTAAGCGAAAAGAAAACAAAACCGAGATCGATTGTCATTTCGCGCATCTTTTCTTCTGGAAGACGGTCTGGGTCGACTCCTGTCAATTCCTTGGCTAATGCACTCTTCCCATGGTCGACATGGCCTGATGTGCCGATGATTATCTTCTGCATGGTTTTAGAGATAATATGAAGTCTCTCATCACGTTGATTTTTTTGCTTTCTGTTTTTTCTTTTCTTCCTCTTTTTCTTTCTCTTTATTCAGAATCTCCATTGTCTGAGCAATTTCTTCTTTGGTCACTTTCTTACGCATTTCTTCTAATTCGCTTATGACTTTAGAAAATTTTGCAGCCTCTGATGCAGCAATCCATTCTAATTGAAGTCTTTCTGGTCTAATTCCTAATTTCTCAAGTTTATCCCAGAGTTTTTCCACCCTCTTCTGCGCCCAGCGGTTCGCATCAATATAGTGGCAGTCTGCAAAATGGCAGCCAGAAAATAAAACGATGGGTGCACCGAGTCTGAATGCTTCTAAAACAAATTTCTCATCAGTCCTGCCCGAACACATTGTACGAATCAACCTTGCATTCACAGGCATCTGTATTCGTGAAGACCCGGCAAAATCCGCACCTGCATATGAACACCAATTACAGGCAAAAACCACAATTTTCTCTTCGGGTTTTTCTTCAAGAATACTCTGTACGATTGCCATAATCTGTTTATCGGCAAAATGACGCATCGTTATCGCATCAAATGGACACTCAGCACCACAGGTACCACAGCCATGACAGGCCGCTTCAATCACTACGGGCGGCTTTTTCGTCTTTGGAACAAAGGCAATTGCTTTGTAAGGACACACTTTGGCACAAATGCCACAGTACTTACACAATTCGTTATCAATAATCGGAGTCAGGGCTTCGATCTTTACCTTCCCTTCTGAAAAAAGAATTTGGGCATGAGAAGCAGCAGCACCTGATTGCAAAACACTGTCCTTTACATCCTTGGGATATTCAGAACATCCTGAATAGAATATTCCAGCACTCGGTGCATCAGCTGGTTTCAATTTCGGATGGGATTCCATAAAGAAACCATCAGTAGTACGTGACAAGGTCAGAATCCTCTGCACAATATCAGCATCATCCCGTGGCTTAACACCCAAGGCTAAAACAACCATTTCTGCTTCGTGTTCTTCAATCTTACCTGTTGTTGTATCCTCAACCGATAAAATTAAATTTTTCGTCTCGGGATCTTCTACAATTTGACCTGGTATCCCCCTGATATACTGTGTCCCTGTCTCTCTGCTCCGTTTATAGAGATCTTCAAATCCCTTTCCAAACGCTCGGATATCAATATAAAATACCTTCTTTTCAATTGTCGGGTCATACTCTTCCAAGAGAAGCGTTTCTTTGATGGTATTCATACAGCAAATGTTACTACAGTATGGGTTACCACGTTTTAAAGATCGCGAACCTACACACTGAATAAATGCAACTGAAGATGGTTTTTGCTTGTCTGATGGCCTGATAAATTCTCCAGCGACTGGGCCAGTAGGACCCATGAGACGTTCAAACTCGATGTTCGTTACGACATTTTCATAGCGCGTATATCCGAATTCATCTAATGGTGTCGGGTCATAGACATCCATACCTGTAGCTACAATAATTGCGCCGACATCGAGCTCCACAATCTCATCTTTCATATCATAGTCAATAGCCTTTGGTTCACAAACCTCAGCACACTTGCCACAGGCAATAGGATTATTGCCAAGACATTCCTCCATATTGATTAAGTAGGCAGATGGCACTGCCTGTGGAAAGGGTAAATAGATTGCCCTTCTCAATGAGAACCCTGTCTGGAACTCGTCAGGAACGACAACTGGGCAAACCTGAACACACTCAGCGCAGGTGTTACACTTAACTTCGTCGACATACCGTGCCTTCTTTTGAACCTTGACGTGAAAATTACCAACAAATCCAGTCACCTCCTCGACTGTAGCATTGGTGATGATTTTTATGTTAGGATGCCTACCGGCGTCCATCATCCTGGGTCCCAGGACTCATATGGCTCAGTCCATACTCGGATATATTTTGTCGAGTTGTGCGGTTATTCCACCAATAGATGGTTGTTTCTCGACAAGGCACACCTGATAGCCTGCATTGGCTATATCAAGTGCCGAGTGTATGCCAGCAACACCTCCACCAATCACCAAGGCGCGCTTAGTAACAGGGAATTCTAACTCAGTTTGAGGTTCGAGATGTCGTGCCCGGGCATATGAAGCCTTAATAATATCTTTTGCCTTTTCTGTGGCAGATTTTTTATCATGCAGGTGAATCCATGAGCAGTGCTCTCGGATATTTGCCATCTCCATAAGATAAGGATTCAACCCTACTTCTTCGACACACTTACGGAATGTTGGTTCATGCATTCGTGGCGAGCATGATGCAATAACGACTCGATTGAGTTTGTGCTCGATAATACTCCTCTTCACCTCATCCTGGCCTGGGTCTGAACAGGTATACGTATTTTTAATAGCAAAAACAACGTCTGGAAGCGTCTTGGCGAATTTAATAAGTTCATCGCAATCAACCGAACCTGCAATATTCGAACCGCACTCACAGACAAAAATACCAATCCTCAGTTGGTCTTGCATGGAAGCACCTCCTAACACGACGCTGTTATTATATCCAAAACGGTAAATAAATCAAGTGGTAATATCGCTCTGCACTAAGTGTACTATAGTGTATACAATAAATTAATGTGTAGTGATGTGGTACATCAGTGAGGATTTTTTTTGGCATTCATTGTTTGGTCATAGCGTTGATAGTCATTCCGACCCTTATCCTTAGCCCAATACATCGCAATGTCGGCGTTTTTCATCAAGGTATCTGCATCCAGGCCATCGAGTGGGTAGACAGCGACACCGATGCTCGTCGTGATGTGGAGTTGATGCTGTTCTATCTTCAGTGGTGTTCGAACGCCAGTTAAAATCTTCTGGGCGATAGTCGATGAATCACCGACGTGTGTGATCTCTGGTAAGAGGAGCATAAACTCATCACCACCCATCCTGGCAACAGTGTCACCTTTACGGAGAACGCTCGATAATCGTTCTCCAACATGCTGTAATAATTTATCTCCCACGCTATGACCTAATGAATCGTTAATTTCCT
>LJNI01000129.1 GCA_001303225.1 candidate division TA06 bacterium DG_78
CGTGGAATAGAATGGCACCCAACACGTTTCCTGCTATGGCAAAATGTTGTGCCAATTACATGAATTCACAATTGATTAAAATGGAGGCATTGACCTATGGTTTCACAGAAGGTATTGCATTAGACACGAGTGGCTATGTGAGTGAGGGTTCTGGTGAGAATATCTTTGCCATTAAAGATGGAGTAATCTATACGCCACCTTTACATGCATGTATTTTACCCGGGATAACGCGTGATTCCGTAATGACAATTGCTAAAGATTTGGGAATTCCGTTGGTTGAGGAGATGCTTGCTAGAGAATTTCTCTATATATCTGATGAGGTGTTCTTTACTGGCTCAGCAGCTGAAGTAACACCGATAAGGTCAATTGATAAAATACCTATAGGCCAAGGAAAAGCTGGCCCGATTACCGAGAAAATCCAATCACATTTCTTCGATATTATCGGAGGTAATGTGGAAGACAAACATGGATGGCTTACCAAGGTGTCAGTGAAAACAGAAAAGAAATTAAACGAGGTGGTTTCTCCTAAGTAATAGAGAAATCTGTGTAATCATTTAAAAATCTGTGTTATCAGTTTTATGAAGATTGGTATAGCGGCTGACCATAGGGGTTTCAAATTGAAATCTTCTATTATAGGTTACTTGAAGAAAAAAGGATATGACGTAGTTGATTATGGTACACATTCAGAGGAATCAGTCGACTATCCACATTTTGCTTTCCAGGTTGCCATGGCACTAGCAGATAAAAAAATCGGATTTGGTATCCTCTTATGCTACACTGGACAGGGTATGGCTATGAGTGCTAATAAGGTGAGAGGAGTTCGAGCTGCAATTTGTACAAATCCTGAGATTGCACAATTGACACGTGCACATAATGATGCTAATATCCTTGTGATGCCAGCTGGTTTTATGGATTTTTCATCAAACACGAAGAAAACAATTGAGACATTCTTGACAACAGAGTTTGCAGGTGAGCGACACCTTCGAAGATTAAAAATCATCGAGGAATATGAAAATGATAACCATAAATGAAAATAAGAAGTTCTGAGGTTCGGATGTTAAGAAATTCGCAGCCTCTGTGTATCTTCTGCCTCTTTTGCGTTTGCAACCCTGTATTTAATAATAATCTGCGTAATCTGTTTGTCCATCTGTGTAATCATATAATCCGGAACGGATTATGAAGATTCTCCCTATCGCATTTGATTCTCTCGGTGTTCGTAGTATGGCGACCTTTGTCGAGACAAAGGACGTGAGGATTTTCATTGACCCTGGTGTTTCAGTGTCACCTGATCGGTACTCTCTACCACCGCACCAAATTGAATTGGTTCGGCACCGTGAAATGTGGGAGGCAATAAAGAGGTGGGTAAGTATTTCTGATATGGTTATTATCTCACACTATCACTATGACCACCATAATCCAGATGAGCCAGAAATATACTACCAAAAGGATGTTTATTTAAAACACCCGAGAGAATTTATTAATCAGAGTCAACGAGAACGGGCAGCAACATTCTTGAGTCGTATTGAACCGTATGCAAAGTCAATTAATATTGCAGATGGTGAGACATTAACCATTGGCAGTACAAAAATTGTGTTCTCAAAACCAGTGTTCCATGGCATATCTCCCCAACTTGGTTATGTGATTATGGTTTGTGTTGAGGAGAGTGAGCGATTTATTTTTACGTCTGATGTCCAAGGCCCTCTCAATGAGGATGCATGTACGTTTATTATTGAAAAGGCACCACATTCGATGATTATTGATGGCCCAGCCACCTATCTATTGGGTTCTCACTACAAAAAGCAGGACATCGATATCTCGATTAAAAACTTGAGTAAGATTATAACCCGAGTTCCCCTGAAAAATTTCGTGATTGACCACCACCTCTTGCGAGATATGAATTGGGCAAATTATATTGAGGGTTTGGGAAAGATAAAGCAAGGCGTCTGTCCTTGCTCAGCTGCTGGGTATTTAGGTAAAAAAGAAGAGATCTTCGAGGCTAAACGAAAAGACATGTACAGTGGTGTGCCGTATTAGCATGTGAGGTTCACGAGTGAAAGCAACGGCTTGGGAAAAAATGTGGATAAGTATGGAAAAAATGTGGATAAGCTTAAATACATTGAAATTGCGGCTTTTCATGGTATTTATTAATGAGAAATATTATGAGTTATCCACAATATTATGAGAAATTGAAAAGCACGTATTTTTACCAATTTTTTTAACAGATAACCATAGTGCGTTATGAAGAGATCTGATGTTCAAGAATTAAAAGAAATTAATGTCTACTACGAAAAAATTTGTCGTGAAATTGCAAAAGTAATTATCGGTCAGCAATCGGTTATTAATCAAGTGCTTATTTGTTTGTTGAGTAATGGTCATTCTCTCATTATTGGTGTGCCTGGTCTTGCCAAGACCATGCTCGTAAACACCATTGCCAGCATTCTCAATTTATCATTTAAGCGCATCCAATTTACTCCAGACCTTATGCCGTCTGATATAACAGGTACTGAGGTCATCGAAGAAGATCTCAGTACAGGGAAGCGGAGATTTAGATTTGTTCGCGGACCGTTATTTGCTCAGGTCATTCTAGCAGATGAAATTAACCGCGCTCCTCCGAAGACACAATCTGCATTATTGCAGGCAATGCAAGAATATAAGATTACCTATGGTGGTGAGACACACCAATTAGATTTACCATTTTTTGTTCTGGCGACGCAGAATCCTATTGAGCAGGAAGGAACATATCCCCTTCCCGAAGCGCAGCTCGACCGATTCATGTTTACCATCAATATTGATTATCCATCATCTGCTGAGGAGGTTGAAATTGTCAAGACGACTACTTCTGCATATGTTGCAAGTTTACAGAAGATAATAGACGCAGAACAATTTCTATCACTCCAGCAGTTAATTAGACGTATACCTATTGCTGATGACGTAATTACGAAGACAATTAATCTCGTAAGTTTAACAAGGCCATCGCAGTCAGCACCTGAGATAACACGTAAATATGTTGCCTGGGGTGCTGGACCGAGAGCATCGCAGTACTTAATTCTGGGTGCAAAGGCTAAGGCAGCGCTCGATGGTCGCTATTCACCAAATTTTGATGATGTGAGATATGTGGCGCATTCAGTATTACGTCACCGCATTATTACTAACTTCACTGCTGAGGCAGAAGGGATTAAATCTGATGATATTATTGATGAATTGTTGAAATTATAAATAATTTTTAGTAAGAAGCTATCATTCGAAAATTACCTTCTTCACTGTATTAGTCCTATTAGTTTCAATTTTTAATAAATATACTCCCTTTGGCAGTATAAAACCTTTATTGTCAATTCCAGACCACACTAATTCATATGTTCCGCCTTCTTTTGTGTCGTTAACTAATGTTGAAACTTCTTGACCAATAGTATTGTAAACTGTGATCTTTACCTCTCTCGGTGCAGGTAATGAGTAGGTGATGTGGGTCGTGTTAGTGAACGGATTTGGATAAATGTCTATAGAAATTTTCTTAGGTATCGAGAAATTCTGTTCTTCAACTGCAACATTTGATAAGAAATCATAGTAGACATTTATTCCATTTTCACCTACATAAGCGATTGCAGGTACTCCCGGTTCTGACCAGGTCTGTATTGGCCTTGTAAGCGCAGGCACTGAGTCATTGTAAGAATATTCACTACTCCAACTTCCTTGCCACCAAAATGTATAGACAACCGGGTCATTCCACTCAGAATCAGACCTGATGAACGTAACATACGGGTCATGAGCATTAGATCCGTAGCCATCAAAGACCGAGATACTAGGTAAAACCTGCTGAAAGTTAATGTAGCTGTTGACCCAACTGCCACTTGACCATGTCGCGGCTGAATCTTGGCTCAACAATGAACGCAATCCATACTCATAATTTGCAGCAGGATTGCGTTTTGGGAATATCACCCAGACATCGCCTGAACCATCGTGTGCTGCAACAGTCTGTGGACCTTGTTTGATTGCGGTGTCTCCTTCGATTACCTGCGCAGACATAAAGGCTGCGCCGCGATTCGGACTGCGGTCACTTAGTATGCTTTTGTAGTTGTTGCTAAATCGACTAAGAAACGCAAGATAGACATAACCATCACTACCATAACATAAATCAGGAAAACCATAACCTCCGATTTCAAGTGCAGTATTCGCCTCCCAGGTTGTGCTTTTATCTAGGGAACGTGTAAACCATATCTGGTCCTGATCAAGTCCTCCGAGTGCCTTATGAAAAGCACAATATAGATAATAATCATCATAATGGTCAACACGGTCTGAACAGACCGTATAATTGAGCACCGTATCAGTGGTGCCTTCGATTGTATAATCAGTTGATGCACCGGTTGAATCATATGTTCTGACAAAGATGTCACCATTACGGAAATCAAGACGACAAAAAACATGAAAGTAACCACCACTTGGTGCATGGATGATCTTTGGTTCATAAACAGCACAATTCGTGAATGCAAATCCGCAGTCCCATGTCCATGTTGTGCCGTTATCATCTGATTTGAATATTCTTACTGTTGAATCCACGCACGTGACTACTGCTCGCAACGTATCGCCTCGATGATAATCGATTGCTATCGCTTCGTCGTCGATATCAAAATCCATTGCCCAGGGATTGTACGCTACCTCTCCGTTATAAATAATCTTATCATCAGCCCAGCGCATGACCGGATCATTTTCCGGTTTTAGGTCAATGACCTCTATAGATTCACCATCTTTGGTTGATAGTTGATTTCCAAAGGCAAACATCAACAACAAAAAGAATAGTAGAATCTTTTTCATAACTTCCTCCTTTTTCTGTTAAAATTCAGTGTACAAAGTGTAATTAAAATAGTTAGAAAATCAACATAGAATATTTATTAAGGTACAATTATTCTAGGATTGATATTAAAGGCGATCGTGAGGATAGCGACAAGCGTGAAATAGATGTAAAACACATATTTTTCCTGGAATGGTTGTTTCAAGCAGAAATAAAAACTTAATATACCAAGTGGAACCGTGGCGATAAAAGAGAGTGGATACTGGAGAATAATGGGGATTGAAAGGTAACTGAGTAAGATAAAGATTGCATTGATATATCGACCTTTCTGTAATCCAAAAACTGTGAATAACGTTGTGATTTCAGTTTTTCGGTCGCCCTGGTAGTCTGCGAGATCACGAAAATTTAGACCGAGGAAGAGTGGAACAGCAATGAGCAGTGCTGCCTTTAACGGAAACGAGAGAAATGGCTTTGACGATTCAAAAAGAGCATACCCGGCAATTGCAGCGAGGAGTGCACCGAGTGTGAGCATAAGTATTGACAGAGGATAGAAACGCTTGAGCCGAAGTGGCTTTGATGAGTAGATAAAGTGCAGGATGTGGCCGAGCAGTACGATGAGCAAAATCTGATAACTAATGGCAAGGGCAAACAAGATCGAAACAATAAAGAAATACATGCCGAGTTCAGAGATATGGGTGATTATGTGTGAACTCGTATTCAAAAGTGACTGTTTTTCAGAAATTTGGTCAGTTCTGAGGTCGTTGACATCATTTGTCACCACTGATGCCTGAAACGAGAAAAAGATTGCACACATAAGAAAGGCACCATCGAGATAAGGTACTGGTTTCTGAAACAGGTGGGTACCAAGAAAAATGCCAAGAACAGCTGGAAAAAGGTAGTGGATAGCAATAAAAGGCCGCGAACCAATAAGCCACTTCTTTATAATTCCTCGCTCTCTTCTTTCAATGAGCATAAGACCGATAAACATAGTAATGATCGGGATGCATGAATACAGGTTCATTTGGTGAATTCCTCAACTTTTTTCTGGGCTGGTACATACGAAGGGTGCATCTGGAGTGTCTTGTAGTACATGCTTAAAGCATCTTCTATTTTCCCCATTTTTTCGTAGATGAGACCAAGATTGTAGTAGGCTTCATATTGGTTCGGATTCTTTTTAAGCGATTTTTTGAAGAGATTTTCAGCTTTTTCCAAACTATCACTCGTAAGATAGAGTGCGCCGAGATTATTGTACAGAGCGTCGTTTTGTGGCTCGATTTTTAGTGCTTTTAAGAACTCGTTTTCTGCTTTAGTAATGTCACCTCGTTGATAAAATATTATACCTTTTCCAGACAAGGCAACCACAGAGCGGGAATTATAACGGAGCGCCTCTTCATACATACTGAGTGCCTTTGTCAGATTACTTCTTCCTAAATAAAAATCACCCTTAATTTCATACACTTCATATTGACGACTTCCATGGAGGAGAGCTTCTCCAGTCGTTTCTATCATATCGTGCTCCTGTCCTGCACGTGCTGCAATGTTGGCAATTTTGAGATAGAAGGTAGCTGGCTCAATATTTCGTGCAATAGCCATGTTGTATAGTGCTGTTGCCTTTGAGTAATCTCTCTTTTGTGTATATACTTGGCCGAGTGAGAGGATCGTTT
>LJNI01000130.1 GCA_001303225.1 candidate division TA06 bacterium DG_78
TGAATACCATTATAGCGAGTATGCTCCTCTTCAGTTCATTTGTTCACGGTAGTGAGCACATCGAATTATCACTAGGTCCTCACTATGCAAACTATCGTTTATGTCAAAACGAAGAAGAGGTTAAGAACCAATGGAATTTAGGTGGTGAGATTGGCATAGCTAATTTCATTCCCAATATCGGGTTAAAAATTAGGGGTACCCAACTCAAATACGCTTCACCCCTTGACCAATTTGTAGATACTCATGAGTATACACCCCTCACCTTGTGCACGAGCTTTGGTCTATTACCTTTTTTGAATATCGACTGGCTAAAATTGACTCTTGAAACCGGTCTTGGCGTTTATTCCTGGAAAGGGTTTGATAATATCGGTCAAATCGTTGTCCTGCCCACAGGTGAAAAGATGGAAGAGAGAGATATCGGGTTTGTGGCAGGGTTCACGGTACAGTTGAGGCCACTACAATTTGTCGGCTTAGAATTTGCGAGCCGTTATCACTACATCGCGAGCGCAGAAATCTTCAAGTACGGTTTTGATGACAAAGATGATTTGATATGGGAAAATGGCATTGGTGTGAAGGTTATTATACCATTATTGAGGAGGTAAGCATGTTCTTAGCATTAATAATACTCATTAGCATTTCACCAGTTGATACTGTTCAGTTTACGCTCGATGAGGCAGTTGACTATGCCTTAGTGCATAATCCGGACATAGAGCAATTAACACTCGAATTTCAGAAATCTGAGGTAGGAGTAGGCGAGGCTTTGTCTGCCTTTTATCCACAAATTACTGCGAGTGGCGCCTATGTTTACATGGACAATGTTCCGGTTTTGGAATTTGAGGGTATGCCAGTACCCTTTGGCCAGGCAGAAAATTACAGTGTATCGATTTCTCTCCAACAGGTCCTCTTTTCTTGGGGGAAGATTTATAATGCCTATCGAATGTCTGATTTTGGAGAGAAAATTGCCGAACTCACCTTAGCGCGCAAGAGACAAGAAATACGCTATGCAGTAACCGATGCATTTTATGGCATGTTGGTTCTTCGTGAAACGGTTTCACTTTTAACAGAGAGCATGACTCAGCTCGAGCGGCATGCAGAGGCAGTAGAAATACGATACAAGGCAGGACTCGTCTCTCACTTTGATTTACTGCGCGCCCAGGTGCAGGTAGCAAATCTCAAGCCACAGGTAATCGAGACCGAGAATGGATTACGCCTTGCTGAAGAAGGATTCAAAATGCTCTTAGGATTACCTCTCGCTGTTGAGTTTACGATTTCTGGTGAATTAGAAATGACAGATGAGGTTTTTGTCCTCGACACATTAACCGCAGTTGCGCTTGAACAGCGCATCGAACTGAAAAATCTGAAGCATGCAGAAGCAATAGCGAAATTAAACCAGACAATCGTAAGGAGAACAAATCTTCCAACGATCGTCGGTGGTGCTTCTTATGATTATACAAAACCATATGGCGTGTTCGAGGACGAGTGGGGTTCGAGTTTGACCTTTACTATCGGATTCGAATGGCCACTCTTTACTGGATTCAATACCCTTGCCCAGAGCAAAAAGGCTTCTTTAGAATTAAGAGAGGCACGACTAGCGTTCGAAAATTTAGAAAAAGCAGTGCGTCTCGAAGTAAAACAGGCATATTTACGTTATGTGGCAGCACGTGAGGCAACTGTTACTGCCCAGGATAACGTCAGCCAGGCAGAAAAAGCATTTGAGATTATGGAGACGAGGTATAAAAATGGTTTAGCTACAAATCTTGAATACTTAGACGCACAGCTTGCTTTGATGCAGGCAAAAACAAATTATCTTTCGGCTTTAAAGAATCACTACACATCAAAAGCCGAGATTTATAAAGCAATTGGTAAGGAGGAATAAATGCGCAAAGGACTCATTATAATTATTATCGTCGTCATTTTGATTATTGCAGTAGCAATAAGAATCATAACTTCACAAAGGCGTGCAGAGGTTATAACAGAAGAACAGGTAGTTCCAGTTGAAGTTACCCCTGTTACACGAGGTAATGTTAAGAGTACATGCGAAGTGTTAGGTATGGTAACTGCCAATAAATCTGCTCAGGTTTTTCCAGAAACAATCGGTCGAGTAACGAGGATACTGGTCAAAGAAGGTTCGTACGTATCGAAGAATAGCAACATTATGGCAATACGTAATGAGACGATCGGATTCGATTACGAAGAGGGATATATTAAATCACCAATCAGTGGCAACATCGGAAAGATATTTGTGGATGTCGGTTCGATGATCACACCACAAACACCCGTGGCACTGGTCGTAGAGTATTCACAGGTAAAGGTTGAATTCAATCTCTCTGAAATGCAGGGAGGATGTGTGAGTAAATCGCAAACCGTCACTATAGAAATCGATGCCTTACCTGGGCAACCATTCAAGGGAAAGATTTCAGAAATCAGTCCGGTTATCGATCCAATGACCCGCACTATCAGTGCCAAGGCAGTGATCAACAACACCAAGAAACTGCTCAAACCAGGAATGACTGCACGTGTGAAAATTAATCTCGGAGAGAAAAACGATGTTATCGTCATTCCAAAGGATGCATTGCTCGATAGCTACCTCTTTGTGGTGCAAGACAGCACTGCCGAGCGCCGAGATGTCGTCGTGGGCCTTATTGGTGATCAGTATGTTGAGATTCTCGAGGGTATATCTGAGGCAGAACGGGTCGTCACTGTTGGTCAGGAACGGCTCGCTGGTGGTGAAAAGGTGAACCCAATACTAAGGAGTGAATGATGAATATCACTGATGTATCAATAAAACGACCGCTCGCTGTCTCCATGGTCTTTTTAGGAATCATTTTATTCGGTTTCATCTCAGTTACCAATCTTCCGGTTGCACTCTTCCCAGATGTCACCTTTCCCATGATGATCGTCCTGACAAACTATCCTGGTGCTGGTCCCGAAGAGATCGAAACCATGATCACTGATCCGCTCGAAAAATCACTCGCTACGATAAATAACCTCGACGAGATAACCTCGACTACTCAAGAAAATATTTCAATGATCCTACTCCAGTTTGAATGGGGAACCGACCTCGACGCATCATCCAATGATGTTCGAGACGTCATGGGATTTATACTTCCCTATTTTCCTGATGACGCAGATTACCCGCTCATTTTCAAGTTCGACATTTCACAGCAACCAGTCGTTATGTACACTATTGGCGGTAACATCGATCCTCTTGAACTAAACGAGATTGCTGAAGACATTGCTGATAGGTTGCAGCGGGTTGGTGGTGTTGCTGCCTCGTACGCCTTGAGTGAGACGTTTCGAGAAATTCAGATAATCCTCGACCCGCTCAAGCTCAAAGGTACTGGAATCACGCCGGACCAGGTTATCGATGTGCTGCAAGCACAGAATATCAACTACCCCTTGGGAAATGTCGAAACCGGTAAAAAGGTATATATTCTCCGCACTATTGGCGAGTATGAAGACCTCAATCAAATCCGGAATACGGTCGTGGGGAGTAGCAACGGTACGCCAATTCTCCTGTCGCAAGTCGCTGACGTTCTCTTCCAATCATCAGAAAGAAATGCAATATCGCGTACGAATGGTGTTTCGTCAATATGGGGCATGGTACAGAAAAGGACCGATGCCAATGCAGCGAATGTCGGAACTCGAGTCGTGGAAGAACTCGAAGCGATTAAAAAAGACCTTCCTCCTGGTATTACAGTTGACCTCATATTCAACCAGGCAGACTTCATTATGCGCTCAGTCAAGAGTACGGCTCAGACCCTGGTTATGGGAGCGATTTTGGCAATCGTCATCCTCTTCTTCTTTCTCGGCAGTTTTCGTTCGACCCTCTACATGGCAGTCGCGATTCCGATTGCGGTTTTCTTTGCACTTTTTTTCATGTACTTCTTTGATATGAGTCTTAATATCATATCGCTCGGAGGCCTCACGATTGCGATTGGGATGGTGCTCGATTCAGCAATCGTCGTCTTTGAGGCGATATTCAGGCACAAAGAAAAAGGCGAGGCACCAGAAAAGGCGGCGAGTGTTGGTGCACGGGAAGTAGGTGCAGCAATTACTGCCTCCACCCTCACTACGATTGCAGTTTTTCTACCGCTCCTCCTGGTCAGCGGTTTAGCCTCAGTTTTCTTTAGGCAGCTCGCACTCACGGTTACCTTTGCCCTCATATCCTCACTCCTTGTTGCCCTGACTATTATTCCGATGCTCTCAGTACGTTTTGGTACAGTTACACGAAGAGAAGATCGCAAAGGGTTCGGTCTTAAGATAGCAAAATTTTATGAGGGCGTTGAAAATTTCTACACACGAATTCTCTGTTGGTCACTCGGACACAAAAAGACCATTATATTCGGAACCATTGGTGTGTTCATTGTGAGTCTCTTTCTCGTTCCATTCATCGGTACAGAATTGAGTCCTGAGATTGATCAGGGCGAGATAATTATTAATGCGGAAATGCCGGTCGGCACAAACCTCTGGGTGACTGATTCGGCAGTACAAAAATTAGAAAAAATTGTCGTTGAGGAAGTTCCCGAGCTCGAAATTTTATCGACATCGATCGGCAGTGGCGGAGGTGGGTTTACGAGTCTGTTTTCATCGACGGCAGGACCCCACGCAGCACAAATCTGGCTTGAACTCGTCAATCGTCAAGAACGAAACCGCTCAGTCAAAAGGATACAACAAGACCTGCGTCCCAAAGTTGTGAATGTGATACCTGGACTTAAGGTGACATTCGGCGGTAATGAATTTGAGATGTTCGGTGGCGGGTCAGCAATCGATGTTAAGATCATCGGCTACGACCTTGAAACAGCGCAAGCCTTATCAGGCGAACTCATGGAGAAAATGAGTGAGGTAAAGGGACTCGTTGACCTCGAGTCGAGTATTGGAGAAGGTAAGCCTGAATATCGATTGGTTATTGATCGCAGAAAGGCAGCAAATTTTGGACTCACGCCGTATCAGATTGGTGCTACGCTTCGGTCCCGGGTCGAAGGTATTGTGGCGAGCCAGTACCGCAAAGCAGGTGATGAATATAATATACGTATCATGTTCGACAAGAAATACCGTAATGATCTTAAGGAAATTATTTCGATGACAATTACTACACCACTCGGTGAAGTGCCGCTACAAAACTTTATAAAAGATACGATTGCGGTTGGACCAGTACAGATAGAGCACGAAGAGAACGAACGTGTTGTTTCGATCACTGGAGCTGTTGAAGGAAGAGACATGGGTAGTGTTGCCGGAGAAGTTCAAAAAATTGTGAAGAGTATTCAGGCGCCAGTTGATTTTAGAATTGAAATGGGAGGTGGATTTGAACAGCAAATGGAGACATTCCGGGATTTGGGCTTTGTCATCCTCCTTGCGGTTGTGCTCGTCTACATGATCATGGTTGGACAGTTTGAATCATTCAAAGAGCCATTCATCATTATGTTCACGATTCCGCTCGCAATCATCGGTGTTTTGTGGATGCTTTTCTTCACCGGTACGACGATCAACATGCAGAGTCTCCTGGGTGTCTTGCTCCTCGGCGGTATTGTGGTGAATAATGCAATCGTGTATATCACGTACGTGAATCAACTCCACCGGAAACATGGAATGTCGATATTCGATGCAATTGTTGAGGCAGGCAGGGTGCGTCTCAGACCGATTTTAATGACGGCGCTCACGACAACTTTTGGTCTCATACCCATGGCGTTGGCGATCGGTTCGGGTAATGAGATACGGGCACCAATGGCGCGTTCTGTTATTGGTGGTCTCTTACTCTCGACCTTCTTGACCTTGGTTTTTATACCAGTACTCTATACGCTCTTTGAGAGGAGAAAAAAGAATAAACCAAAGCCAGCTCGCTAGGGCCAAATAAGAGGCAGTAGATTATACCCCCGCATCCTACTGTTTTAAATCTACGAAATTTGTAGAGAGGTAGGATGCGGGTTCACCCCGTAGCATAAACGCCCCTGATTGTTATTCTAACAGTCCAGAAGCAACACTACCTAAATGATTGAAAGTTATCGCTTCAGTTTTGTTGTATGCAACGGGGTTCATTTTTAGGAAACAGGATACAGGGTACAGGATTAGGGCGACGGAGCTATCCGGGTAGTTGTTTAAATATTTTTTTCATACGCTGATTGTATTCGTGAAAAGCCTTCCTGCCGTCTTTAGTCAAACTCAACATGGTTTTAGGGATTTTTTTGACGAATTTTTTATCTATCTCTATATAACCTGTTTCTTCAAGCTTACTCAGGTGGGAAGATAAATTTCCCTTCGTGAGTTTAGTCTGGCGCAGTAAGAATACGAAATCCGCACTTTCTACGACATATAGATAGGCAAGAATCATCAATCGTGCTGGTTCGTGTACAATCCGGTCAATGTCAATGAGCGGCTGGAAGTTTTTACTAGTTTTCTTTGCTGCTGACATCGAAAGTCCCTTCTTCTACTATAGAAT
>LJNI01000021.1 GCA_001303225.1 candidate division TA06 bacterium DG_78
ATGTAAAACATAATTCTTTTTAATGTGATCGCCGGGGCAAGGGCTTCATTGACATCCATTTCTGAAACAAGGTACCAGTTTAGCCTATCAAATTTTTTGTATGCACAAAGAACCTTTTCTCCACGGTAGTCAAGATGGGTCAAGACGCTATCTTGGCCAGAATGCGGATTTGGTTTTTCTTTATAGTGTCCGTATTCCTGCAGTACTTTTCCACCGAGCCTTGATGGTGATAAGAAGACACCTTCTTCATCAACCAGAAAAACTTCGCTTGTTTTGCCAATGCGTAGGTCGAGTATGAGGTCATAAAATGTTTTTAATGAAATTGAGGCGAGAATAACACCAATGACCCTATCATATCGATTATACAATGGAGAGGATATTATCATTGCTACTGTATCGAGGAAATCTGAATAAAAAATACCACTGTTATAAAAATCACCCTGGATAGATTTCTTAAAATAATGTCGATCGTATAGATTTGTCTTTAAATGATTTGTTGAGAATATAATATCGCCCTTGGGATCAGCGACTGCGATGAAATCAAACCAGGGTTTCTCTGTCATAAATCTTTCGAAAAATGCTGTTACAGAATTTACTTCTGCTACAGTAGTTATATCTAGTTTAGCAATCGATAATAAATCGGCTTTTCTTTCATCAAGAAAAGATTTGATTGATCGCGCGTTGACATCGACTGAATAACTCAAGCCCTGCTTCACCTGGTCTTCAACATGTCTTGATATTTCGAAGTTTACAATATAGAAGAGTATAATAAATGGTAATAAAAAGAGCATGAGAGTGATTATTATATTTTTCAGCCACAAACCCTTGTAATAGTCTCGTTGTAGTGGATTACCACAGCCTATACAATGTGTAGCACCTTTTTTATTTTCGTAACTGCATTTTTCACAAATAATTATATCAGAAAGTTTTTTAGTCATTAATATAGGTATTGTAGTACAAAAATTCTTTTATGTCAATAAGATTACTCAAACGTTAGAAGGAAATATGAAGGTGGTGTTTATGACTCACGGTGATGATATTTGATGTTTTCAGGAGAGGCGCCGACATAGTGCAAACAAGGTTCTCACACCAAAGCCAGTACCGCCTTTTGGTTGATAAAAATTCTCTTTTTCGACAATTTCTTTTCCTGCTATATCAATGTGGAGCCACTGTGCTTTGCTCACAAATTCTTGTAAGAATATACCGGCAGTAATTGCTGAAGCAGGTCTTCCGCCAGAGTTCTTCAAATCAGCGACATCGCTCTTCATCTGTTCTTTATATTCCTCAAACAGAGGCAGCTGCCAGTGTTTTTCACCGGTTGCATTCGAAACCTCTAAAACAGTATCAATGAGTTTCTGTTCATTGCCCATGACCGCTGCGGTGATCTCACCGAGCGCAATAACACAACCGCCAGTAAGCGTAGCAATATCGATGATGATTTGGGATCCTTTTTTCTCTGCATAACAGAGTGCATCAGCCAAGGTCATTCTTCCTTCAGCATCTGTCGATATAATTTCAATAGTTTTACCATTCATCGCACGGACAACATCGCCTGGTTTTGATGCCTTTCCTGAAGGCATATTTTCCACTGCAGGCACAATCGTCATGAGATTCACTTTGCTCTTTGTCCGCGCTAATGCCAATGTTGCTCCGATAACCGCAGCACCACCAGACATATCGCCCTTCATACGAGCCATACCTGCAGCAGGCTTCAGGGATATGCCTCCAGAATCGAAGGTCACAGTTTTGCCAATAAGACATACTAAGGGTTTATTCGAATTCTTATACCTCAGAACAATAAATTGTGGTTTATTATCACTGCCCTGGGCAACTGACAACAAGGCACCCATTTTTAGTTTATTGAGGGCTGCTTTACCGAGTACGTGATGCTCGACATGCTTAACCAGGCCGAGGCTCTTTAGGACTGCTGTAATTGTGTTATTCAATTTTGTTGGAGTGAGTTGATTAGAAGGTTCATTAATGAGATCACGTGCAGTATTTTGCGCTTCAGCTAAAATTCTCCCTAATTCAGCACCATGCTGCAATTTTTTTATTTTACTTTTATCCATTTCGACAATACAAAATTCATTGATTTTACTGTTGATTGCTTTCTTATACTCAGTGAATTTGTAGAGCGCGAGTAGTGTGCCTTCGATAAGTGATTGCGCTGCAAGAACAGGGTCAATGCCACCAATGCCTGCGCCATGGACAATGGTGCCGACCCTTTTCGCCTTCAATTTTTGTGCTCGTTGGGCTGCTGCACCTGATGCCTTTCTGATCTGCTCAGT
The DNA here is from genome assembly GCA_001303225.1 of candidate division TA06 bacterium DG_78. Taxonomy (GTDB): domain Bacteria; phylum Hydrothermota; class Tepidihabitantia; order SM23-42; family SM23-42; genus DG-78. Next base: position 2,289 of record LJNI01000021.1, read on the forward strand.
CCCGAATTTCTCAGACGGACCGAGGCCAACAACCAAGACATGGTCGGTTGGCAATTTGCCGAACGTATGGAAGACCACAGTTTCACCGATTGCACCTGTCAGTTCTCCCTTTTGAATCGCTTGGGAGATGATGAGATTGAGTGTTTTATCTATTACTCCTGTTGCGCCACCAGGCTGCTGTACACCTTTAAATAAATTTATGATCAGAAGATCTCCATCAAACTGAGTCACTGATTGATGTAATATTTCTATCTTCATTGTACAGTATACCTCAGATTTAGTGAAAGTCAACCCCGCCCCTACGTTTCCGATTATCTATACTACAACCAAAGTGCGCTCAGTGAAGTTTACGAAAATCTGTTGGTAATGTAAATTAGCCTATCTGTGACGTAGGGGCGGGGTTGACTTTCATGGTTAGATAGATATAATTTCGCTATGAAACAGCGACAAAAACCTAAAAAAGTAGGCTTACGAAAGACCGCGTTATCAAATCGCGCAACACATATGCCATACTCTGCAATTCGAAAATTGGCATCGTTTGCTGACGACGCAAAAAAGAGGGGAGTGAAGGTTTTTCATCTTAACATTGGCCAGCCAGATATTGAAACACCCAAGGAGATTTTTGAAGCGATCGCCAATTATCGAGAAAAGGTATTAGGTTATGGACCATCTGGTGGTCTCTTAGACCTTAGATTAACAGTAGCTGAGTACCATCGTACTCTCGGATTTAACATCGATTTAGACAACGTCTGGATAACTACAGGTGGCAGTGAAGCGATTATCTTCGCAATGATGACAGTATGTGATCCAGGTGATGAAATCATGGTTTTTGAGCCTTTTTATACCAATTACAATGGTTTTGCTGTTATGGCACAACTAAAACTCGTTCCAATTACCACGAGAGTTGAAGACGGTTTTCGTCTTCCTGTTCACAAGACACTTGAGAAAAAAATAACGCCACGTACCAAGGCATTAATCATTAATACACCCAATAATCCAACAGGAACAGTGCTCAATGAAGAAGAGATGTTTATTATTCACAGCATTTGTAAAAAATATGGTTTGTTTCTGCTCTCTGATGAGGTTTATAGAGAATTTGTCTATGATGGTAAGCGACAGATCAGTGCCCTCTCTCTACCAGAAGTTGAAGAACAGGTCATTGTTATGGATTCTATTTCTAAACGATTTTCAGCATGTGGTGCACGCGTAGGTAGTATTGTCTGCCGCAATAAAGACATAATGGATGCCCTTATTCGTTTCTGCCAGGCTCGATTGTGTCCCCCGACTCTGGAACAGGTGGGTGCTATCGCTGCCTATAAAAATATCGATAGATACATACAACCCATGATATCAGAATACGAACATCGTCGTAATGTACTCTTCGAGAATCTTCAGAAAATTCCTGGTGTCTATGGACATAAACCCGAGGGTGCTTTTTATACAGTATTGAGATTACCGGTAAATAATGCAGATAAATTCTGCCAGTGGCTTTTAACTGATTTTAACTATAAAAAGAAAACAGTTATGCTCGCACCAGCGAACGGTTTTTATTCATCTGCTGGCAGAGGTTTTAATGAAGTGCGTATTGCCTACGTTTTGAAAGAAGAAGACCTACGGCAGGCAATTGAGGTGTTGACGGTTGCACTTGAGGCCTACAAAGGGTAACTTTTTCTTTGCTATATGAAGTTGTTAGTACAGCTTCAAAAATTTGGCATCTTTTTTATACGAGTTATACCACTAAAGCTTGCTGATAAGATTGCTGCAGGGATTGGTATTCTCTGTTGTTATTTATTGAAGACAAAGCGTACATATATTCAAAACAATCTAATGCATATTTTCGCTGATGAGAATATTAGTGTTGAGCAATGTAACCATTATGTGAAGAATACGTTTATTAACTTTGCCCGAGTCATGGTTGACTTTTTTCGTCTCGGTTCTATTTCTAAGAAAGATATCATCTCGAGTGTTAAACCATTTGGTGTGATTGAACATACTACACAGGGATTGAGTTTCAAACGAGGAGTTGTTTTGATAACCCTCCATCTCGGTAATTGGGATTATGCTGGTTCATACCTTGCAGCACTTGGTGTACCAATGAGTGCACTGGTTGAGGAAACAGAATCTGAGATGTTCGATCTCTATACAAAACACCGCGAGCGAACCGGTATGCAAACGTTTTCAGTTGTCAGAGCTGGTTATGCCTTTCTCCATACGATAAAAAACAATCGGGTTCTCGCAGTTCTCGCGGATCGTGATATCATGAAAAATGGTATAACAGTCGACTTTTACTCTGGCAAGAGGAATATACCAAAAGGACTTGCTGAAATTGTTATTAAACGAAAATTACCAGTGTTGTTTGCATATATGGTCCTCAATCCTAACAAGGGACTGCACCGGTATCTCGGTGTCATTGAACCGCCTATCGTGTTCAACGGCACAACAGATGAATTCAATCGATTGATGGTCACAAAATTTCAATACTACATTAGATCCTATCCTGACCAATGGCTTGTTTTTCATCCAGAGTGGGTAGAGTGATGAAAGTATATCGGAAGATCAGAAAATCAAAAAATCAGAGAAAATATAAAGCAATAAAGATAAAGATTAAGGGTAGGTTAATTCCCCAATACAAGAGTGAACAGGCTGCAGGGTGTGATCTCTTTGCTGATATTGAGAAGAATATAGTCATTGGGCCGAGAGAATTTTGTACAATCCCTACTGGCATAAGCATAGAGATACCACAAGGTTATGAAGCACAAGTGAGGCCACGTAGCGGTCTTGCAAAAAAACATGGGATTGGCATTCTGAATTCACCAGGGACAATCGATGCGGATTATCGTGGTGAAGTGAAGGTGATATTGTACAATCTTAGTAATAGGCCTTTTAGAATTAAAAATCGAGATCGTATTGCACAATTAGTTTTCAGCCGGATTGAGAGGGCAGAGTTTGAGCCTGTTAAACGACTGAGAAATACGAAAAGAGGGAAAGGCGGTTTTGGCCATACCGGGAAATGAACCCAGCCCTTCGGAGTCTATGTGGAATGAATATTTACCTGAAGATAATTTAATGATAAATTTTAAATTGGGTCTAGAAGTGCTATTTTCCAAGAGAGGGTGCGGGGTTCACCCCGCACCTATATTTCCGAATTGCTCTGTTATTTCTAAGATGTTTTTGGTGAAGTTTACGAAAATCTGTTGGTTGTATGAGTAAACATTTCTTGATATAGGTGCGGGGTGAAGATTTTAATCGTTTCTGATATATTCTATCCCCACACCGGTGGCGTGCCCGAGCATATGCTCTATCTCTGGAAGAATTTTCGGGAATTCGGTCATGAGGCGAAAATTCTTGCACCATCTTTTGGCAGAAATTATCCTTATGTTGATGAAGACATAGTGAGGATGGGAAGAGCGATAAAGATTCCAAAGAATCGTTCCTTTTCAGTCTTGACCTTTGGTTTTACTCTTCCCTGGAAGATGAGAAGATTTTTTAATGAAGAGAACTTCGATGTAGTACATATTCACGGACCAGTGGCTCCGGTTTTGCCGTATATGGCATTAAAATATTCAAAGGCAAAGAATTTTATTACCTTCCACTCTGCTGCTGAAAGTAGTTATGGCTATGTTTTGTGGGAGCCTATATTAGAACAATATTTCAGAAAGGTTGATGGCCTTATCGCTGTTTCTGAGGTTGCCCGTGATACCGTATCAAAATATTTTCCTGGGAATTATAGAATTATTCCAAATGGTATTGATACAAACCGTTTTCGACCCGATGTTGAACCGATTGAAAAACTGAAAAAATACTCACCGAAGGTATTATTTGTTGGTAGATTTGAACCAAGAAAGGGGTTAAAATATCTTCTCCAGGCATTTCCCATGATACTCGATGAATTTCCAACGGCAAAACTCATAGTTGTCGGGCGTGGGTTTCTTGAACGTTACTATCGTCAGTATATTGAAGAACACATAAAAGAGAATGTAATATTTGTCGGTCATGTTAGTCCTGAAGATTTGCCCAGGTACTATGCATCCTGCGATATCTACTGTTCACCGGCAACTGGCGCAGAAAGTTTTGGAATCGTTTTGCTCGAGGCGATGGCAACTGCTAAGCCCATAGTTGCTTCAAATATTCCTGGATACAAGACCGTTTTAGAAGATGGAAAGGAGGGTCTATTTTTTAAAGCACGTAACCCCACATCATTAGCTGAAAAGATTAATCAATTGCTGATGGATAAGAGTAGTATGAAAAAGATGGGTATAGATGGCCGAGAGAAATCGTTAAGGTACGATTGGAAGATTGTTTCAAAACAGGTCTTAGATTTTTATAGTGAGGTGTTACATCAAAAAGGCTAAATTCTGGAACATATTACGCATCAAAGATTTTTCCTTATTTGTTGCTTCGCAGACAGTCAGTCAATTTGGTGATAAATTAGACTATATAGCACTGATTGGTATTATTGGTTTATTTCCAGAAGACCGTACGCCATTTTTGCTGTCTCAACTTTTGATTTTTATCACCCTGCCAGTACTGATCTTTGGACCAATTGCTGGTGTATTAGTCGACCGATGGCACAAGAAGACAGTAATGGTTGTGTGCGATGCACTGCGTATGGTGTGTGCTCTCTCGATCCCGATTATGTTTATCACCACGAAAAATATTTACGCGGTTTTTGCGATTGTATTTTTCATGTTCCTCTTGGCACTCTTTTTTAATACAGCGCGCAGCGCTATTATTCCTAATTTGGTTTCGAAAAAGAGGATACTCACGGCGAACTCAGTAACAAATTTCGTGAGCAGAGGTGCTACATTTCTTGGAATGTTGGCAGGCGGATTAATTGTCGACTGGGACATATGGCCGAAAATTTTAAAAATAGAGGGATGGACAGCTGCATTCATTCTCGATGCCATTACCTTTGGTGTCTCGGCATTGTTGTTGTATGTAATGAAGGTGCAGTTTAAAGAAAAAATTAAAGAGGAAAAACACCTTGAGCCAGTTGGATTTTTACGCCTCGTCCGTGATGGTTTGAGCAAAGTATGGGATGAGTTACGCCACGCAGTGCAGTTAATATTTCAGGAAAAAAATCTCGGCTTTGCCATGGCGTCAATTTTTCTAATGATTATTGCTGGTAGTGTTATCTACGTATTGGTTATTCCTACTGTGCAACAAGAAATGGCGTGGGGAACGAGCGGTGTGGGAATTTTAGCTGCAGTCGGAGCACTTGGCCTCCTGGTGGGAGCGTATCTGATTGGTATTTTTGGTCATCACTTTGATCTCAAAATTGTGGTGCTTGTATGTTTTGTTCTTATTGGCGGTGTACTCGTTATATTCCCTATGTTGAATCACTTCTGGATGTTTGTAGTCGCTATGCTCATCGGTGGAGTTGCAATATCACCTGTATTTATTGGGCAAGACACACTGATTCACCACCATGCTGATGAGTTTATCAGGGGCAGAATGTTTTCAATAAGGGATTGGATACTAAATGGTTCATTCGTTGCTGGCGGGCTTGTTGTTGGTTTTCTTGCGACATTAATGAAAAAGGATTATTTATTCATTATTTTTGGTATTTTACTAACAACCTTAGCCATTATTGGATGGCTCATTTTTGCACGTGGTAAGCCCCGTTAGAAATTCACATAGCACAGTGGACGCTGTCCATGATAAGAAAACCAGATTTTCTTACGGGGTAAAAGCACTACAATTTCACAGGATAACCCCTAAATTCCAGTTCTGTGGGACATGGAATGGGCCGAAGCAGTTTGAAAAATTTTTAGAATTTTTACGTACACACCATATCCAGCCAATATTACCTGGAGAAAAAGAGGATGGTATTATTATTACTTTTGACGATGGTGAAAAAAGTATTTACGACTACGCATTTCCCATCTTAAAACGATTCAACTTTAAAGCAGTCGTGTTTGTTATCATTCGTTACATCGGGCGGGAGAATCTATGGGATATTTCATTAACTGGCGAGCGCGTGCAACATCTGTCGTGGAATGAAATTTTTGAGATGAAAAAATGGGGTATTGAATTTGGTTCGCATACAATTACACATCGTAATTTGACTCAACTCAGTGTGCATGAGATTGAATACGAGCTCAGTATGTCGAAGCGCATATTGGAGCAGAACCTCGGAGAATGTTCCTGTGTTTCTTACCCATTTAATAGAATTAACATGAATGTTGTTCGTATAGCTCGCAGTGTTGGTTATACCTACGGTTTTGGAGGAAATGGTTGCAGCAATTTCTTACTGAAGAAAGAAGCCATATATATCACAGATAATTTAAGAAGTTTTGGAGTGAAAGTCTTCGAGACCCCAAAGTGGTTTTACAAATATGAAAGAATTAAGCAAAAAGTCATTAACTATTTCACCATTGCCACGATGGTGAGCAGGAAATGATTGGTAAAGGGAAATCGTTCAACGGTTGCGAAAGGCGATTCGTTAATCGTTTTCGTTGGTCGTTAAAACGAAACCAATATACGAAACCGTATCGCTTCTCGAAACCGAGAACCGACAGACGAAACCTATATTTATTACTTTAGGTATTTCTGATTGTAAGGAGGCATTATGCTGAAATACATTTTTGTAGGTCTAATAGCGATATCGTTACTCAGTTCCCAGAGTAGTGATTCGCTCATTGATGAAGCAATCACATTATACGAAACGAGGCATATCGCTGCAGCAAATCTTGCAGCGAGCAGGGATATTTTTCAGGGTGTTGTGGATGGTGAACCAGAAAACCTACGAGCTCTCTACGAACTCGCCAAGGTGTGCTATTTGCTTGGTGACGAAGTAGAGACTAAGGATGAAAAACTTGAGTTATATAACCAGGGAATGGATTATGCAAAAAAAGCAAAAAAAATCGATGATGACTCTGCAGAGGCACATTTTTGGTATCTCGTCAATCTCGGAAGGGTCGGTCAGACAAAGGGTATTTTACATTCATTAGGGTCAGTTCCGGAATTTAAAAGAGAGGTTGATAAGGTTCTCAAAATTGATCCTGAACACACTGGGGCACTCGATGCCCAAGCAATGTTATATTATGAGTTACCCGGAATACTCGGTGGTAATCTGGATAAGTCGGTCGAGTCGCTTAACAGGGCAATCGCATTAGATTCTAATTACACGCTTCTTTATGTTGATATGGCGAAAGTCTACATAAAACAAAAAGATTACGAAACAGCGCGCTGGTATTTGAATCGCGCGCTACAAATCGAAAAGCCTACTTACGAAGCAGACCATGTTCTCGACGACAAACCAGAAGCACTGGAATTATTAAAGGAGATCGAAGAGAAGTAAATATTTTTTTTCGTAGTTTTCACTGGTTGACAATAAAATGAGTATTGCTATAATACTATACACGGAGGCTTAAACGATTCAATTTTTCCTCGCAGTTATCATCTTTAGTGGTATCAGTGGTAAAATTCAGGGCAGTGTAAAAAATGAGATAACTGGTGAACCAATTCCCTTCGCTAATATCGTCATTCTAGAGACGAAACTTGGCACTATGGCTGATAAGGGTGGTGATTTTTTCATTCTCAATGTTCCGGTCGGTACCTATACGCTTGAAGTCTCCTGTGTGGGCTATCAATCGAAACAGATACAAAATGTTATTATCGAAATAGATAAAACGACACGTCTCTCTCTGGTCCTCAGCGAAACCGTAATTGAGATCGAACCGATAATTGTTATTAGAGAAAGACCCTTTTTACAAAAAGAAGAGGTGAGTGCAATTTATATTGTCAGGAGAGAAGAAATTGCATATATGCCAATCGATTATGCACTTGGTATTGTTGCTTTTCAACCATCTGTCGTGCGTTTTAGCAACGCAATCCATGTTAGAGGAGGACGTGCCACAGAGGTTCTGTATATGATCGATAATGTTTCGATTATTGATCCCCAAACAGGCGATATGGCGATACATCTGTCAAAAGGGATTATCGATGAGGTAATTTTTTTCCCAGGAAGCTTTGATGCTGAATATGGTAGGGCAATGTCTGGTGTTATCAATATGATAACGACGCGTCCTCTCGATCAGTTCCGTCCTCAATTATATGGTAAGACTGAAAAAATTATGCCATACTATTATGATTTTGGCTATGAAAATTATCAATCTTCAATTCATGTGCCGCTCGCGAGGCAATTACGGGGATTCGTATCCATCGATTTGATGCACGCTGATGATTGGGACCCAAAACTTTTTATATTACCTCATAAGCAGCGTGACGATTACTCGCTGTACGGGAAATTACTGTTTACACCACTATCGAATATGACAGTAACCTTGAGCGGCGCACAATCACGGAGCCAATTCGATCGCTATGATACACGGTGGAAATTCATTGTTGACAATTACCGCTCAGATCTGAGGCAAGGTAATTTGCAAGCCCTCAATATAAGTTACCTCCCAAATTCAATGAGCCTGTTCAATGCAACGTTGAGCAGACTCTATACGAGGAGGAAATACGGAGTGAGGCAATCAGGTTCTTACGGCCTCTTTGATGATTTTTCATTTGTGGATTATACAACACTTCGATGGTCTTCTGGTGGTTTCAAGAATGCGTATGGAGTTTCCTATCCAGATTTCTACATAATAGGCGACTATCCTGAATATCAAGATAAGACATCTCAGATATATAAGATCACCGCCAGTACTGATTTACACCTGAGTAACTACTATGAAATAAAAGCAGGATTAGAATATGTTTTTTTTGATTTTGAGAATTTTGCTTACTTTGTGAGTGATACTGCTTATCAACTCATCGATGAATACCAGTATCGGCCTAAAGAACATTCTTTCTTTGTGCAGCATAACCTCGATTACAAAATCTTTTATATTAAAATTGGAGGGAGATTCGATTATTTTTCTGCGATCATAGACACCCTTGAATCTAATACAATTTTCTCACCACGTGTTGGATTTTCTTGTATGATAACAGACAAGCTCCTCTTGAGAATCAATTATGGACAATATGTACAACCACCCTTGTACGATCAGATGTATGGGTATTATGGTCTTTTACCTTTTCCGGAGTATATTACCGATGTTCCTATTATCGGTAACCCAACACTTGTACCTGAAAAAACGAAGAGTTACGAGATCGGGATCCTTGGTGAATTGAGCCATAACCTTGCTGCTACTATCAATGCGTATTATAAGGATGTGTCGGATCTCGTTGGCACCCGATTGATTGTTGCTACACCCCATGATTACTACTCATATTTCAATGTTGAATACGCTAATATTAAAGGAATTGAGACAGTATTGGAGTTCCACAATGCCATTTTCACCGGGAAATTTTCTTATACACTTTCGTACGCACGAGGCACGAGCTCATATGCTGAGGAATACACTGATACAAATTTTATTCCTCCAGCAACTGATTACTACCTCGATTTCGATCAACGACATAGAATATTTTTACAGGGAATTATCAATACACCATGGCAGACAAAATTACATCTCTTTGCTTATTTTGGTAATGGTTTTCCCTATACACCACCAGGTCCAGAAGGAGAATACGAAGGACGAAATATTGAACAATTACCATTCCAACGACAGATTGACTGTGTTCTTTCTCGATCGTTTAAAATAGGTCGCATATCTCTTGAAGCCACCATAGAGATTCTTAATCTCCTCGATGCACGGTATGAAATTTCACCTCTCTTGCCATTTGATTCTGACGTTCATATGTGGGAATTTAGCGATTATATTTCAATTACTGATGAATATTATCACCCTGCCGCTGACCTCAACCACGATGGGCTCATCACACCGTATGAATACTTTGTTGTGTATAAAGAGATCAATAGAGAAAGTATCGATTGGGTGAATTGCTACACTGCACCTCGAAGGCTACGAATAGGAGTAACGATACATTACTGAGATAGGGAAGGTTATGATAAAGAGATTTTTCAAACAACTTCGGTTGAAATTATTTATCGTGGGTACTGTTTTTCTACTCATCGGTCTTCCCCGCGGGTGCAAAGATCCGTATGATTATAAGCCACCAGAAGATATATTAGTACCGCCTCCGGATCCACCCCAACTCATATTTCCGGCTGATAGTGTATGGTACGTTCTCGATTATGGTGATGTTGTTTTTATAACATTCCAGTGGGACACAATCTATGACGCAGACATGTATGAATTTGAATTTGATACATCACAGTCATTCGAAAAAACAGCCTGGTCTGAATTGACACCTGAAGATACAATCACATTTGTCTTTTGGCCAGATACAACCGATACTGTAGCATATTACTGGCATGTGCGAGCTGCGAGTGATTTCTGGGTATGGTGGACAAGCTGGTCAGAAGTGAGGACTTTTATAATACCTCAAGCTTTCTTTGAGAACAGACATTAGTTATCTCTCATGAAGAGTAAAATCAAATTTCAAGATATCATTATACGTCCGCTTCGTATCGAAGATTATGATGCACTCATATCACTCTGGAATGATGCACAGTTACTTTACAAACCGAGAGGAAGAGATCGGCGTGACAATATCGAACGTGAATTACGACAACTTATGGCAGTTTTTGAGAAAATATTTACCTACATTCGTGCTGGCAACCGCGAGGCACTTTATTTTTATTTGAGACTTGGATTTAGAAAAGTCGGCAGGGCAAAAAAACAAATTAAGTCCACGGAATGTGTGAAGATGAAGTTATTGTCGAAAAATGTATAAGGAGTAACAATTGTTCTGATGTCAGTGGGTAAATGATGAGCATTTAAGATGCTCTTGACAAAATTTCAATTATTGCTATAATTGACACAATCTATAAGGTTGTATACAAATTGATTTTCAGTGATTGTAGTATGTAATATTTTGAAGGGAGGTGAAGAACATGGAGTATGAAGGAATGCCACCAGAGATGCCGCAGATAGAACCAGCGTTTTGGGCAGCATGGGCAGCCTCATGGCTCTTATGGCTGATCATTTACATCTGGTTTGCAATTTGTTTGATGAACATTGCCAAGAAAACAAATACCCCAAATGCATGGCTTGCATGGATTCCCTTTGCGAATCTTTATCTCATGTGTGTAATTGCTGGAAAACCAGGTTGGTGGTTGATTCTCTTATTGATTCCGTTCGTGAACATTATTATTGGCATTATCGTGTGGATGGGGATTGCCAAGGCACGTGGTAAACCAGATTGGATTGGTATACTAATGATTATTCCATTTGTCAACCTTATTATACCAGGTTATTTGGCATTTTCTAAATAAAAATCTATCTCACGAGGAGGTTAAAGAGTACCAAGCCAATATCTACTGGAGAATAACCGATATCTCGTTGACATAGAGTAATTCATGGTCTCGGTTTTCGAGGAAATTGTGTAGGATAAATTCCGGTGAGGCCGGAACGTTTTTATCAAAGACTTTTTTTCCGTTAAGCTCGATCACGATGTTCTGATCGAGCTTAACCATTTCTGGGTGGATATAGATTGTAAAGGCACCGAGTCGCGATGCTCTGATCGAAAATGTGTTGCACCGATAGTAAACTTCTGCACGCGCAGACAATTTTTCACGCCTGAAGAGATCGTAGATTGTAGGTCCAGGGAATACTCCTTGAAGTGTTGATTCTTTTCCTTCCCGAAGTATAATGATGTGTGCTGAGTCACCACACTCTTTACTTTCTTTATATTGATTAACATCATCTAAATCAATGACTCGATTATCTCCGAGTTTGACAAAGATGTCACCCTCTCTGATGCCGAGTATGGCACAGAGTGTACTATCACCGACAACTTGTTCAACTCGGACACCCATTCCTTCGTACGTTTCGTCAGGGATAAAGCCAAACATCACTCGGGCATCGACTAACTTCATGTTGTAATCTTGATGCCACTCAGCACGATCAGAATACGTAATCGAATCAATCGAAAACCACATACAACCGAGACCTGGGTCAGCACTTTCCCATTTAATGACAGAGGGCAGAACACGCGGATGCGTTTCTATAAATTTTGCGATGAACGGTAATTCTTCATGAGCATAATCAAAACTATGTCCAATACCAGAATAAATTTTATATAAGATATCAGCATCCGCACGCTGTGCGAGTTCAATCATTGGTGTGATTTCTTTTGATGGGTAGAGTCTGTCTTCGTCTGTGTTGATCACATAGAGTGGACGGTTGAAGAGATTAGTGAAATACGTGTGCATACCGCCATCTATCGATGCGACACCAGGATGTCCATTGAGCGGAATGAAACCTGCAAAATCTGTAGGATAATTCATTGCAAATAAAAATGCTCCAGATGCGCCATCAGAAAAACCGGCCATGAAAACACGATTATCATCGATGTTAAAGTATTGTTTGGTCAGCCGAATCTGCTGTAACACATTTGATATACCAACTGAATCCCACCAGGTAGCCCCAGATTGTCCAAAGGGGAAGAGCAGGATGTAGCCATATTCTTCTGCTATTTCAATGAATTCTGATTCGCTGACATATGATTCAATATCCTCTATAATATTTTTTCTATTCACGAGTCCATGGAGGTACACTAAGAGTGGTGTTCTATATGAGGGATCGTAATTTTGCGGCACATACCAGCAGAATGGTCGTTTGATTCCATCAATACAAAGATTTTCTTGAATAATAATGCCGATTTTTTCCGGTTTCTTAAAATTGAAGTTCTTCAGTAAGGTGATGATTGTATCTGGAGAAGGGTTTTTCTTGAGTATCTCGTGAATAATCTGTTCTTGTTTGTTTTTATCAGGTGTACGTGCGAGCTCATTGAGCTGAACAGAAAGTGGATCACTGATAGCGCCAGTAGCCGTTGTCAATAATCCAAGCGCCAGTAAAAGATACTTTACTGTTTTTGTTAGCATAAAATCCTCCCTTTACTTCTACTCGTCGAACGTGATATTGTAGTTACTATCACGGATAAGTCAATGACTGCCATATTTTATGAGAAAGAGATTGACAGTGAACAGTATATTATTATAATGATTGCGTATCAGGAGGTTCATCCATGGTCGAAAAATATACAGCGTACTACAAATCAAAAATAGGATATATCAAAATTCTGAGTACAAAAAGTAATATACTATCAGTTAATTTTGTCAAAACAAAAAAAGGTAAAAATTCTGATATTCGTATTTTGAAGCAATGTCTTAAACAACTTGATGAGTACTTCAGAGGCCATCGGCGAAAATTTTCAGTAGATATCGCACTTTATGGCACAGATTTCCAAAAAAGCGTCTGGCGTCAATTACAAAAGATCCCCTTTGCTCATACTGTTTCATATAAAGATATTGCACGAGCAATCAGAAATAAAAATGCTGTACGGGCTGTTGGAAGTGCTAATAATAAAAATAAAATAGTTATTATTGTTCCTTGTCACCGTGTTATTGGAAGTGATGGCAAACTCGTTGGATATGGGGGAGGACTCTGGCGGAAAAAATGGCTGCTTAGCCACGAAAAGAACGTCCGCTCTACAAGATACAGCCGGAAGCCAGCAGGGTAAAGTGAGTGTGACTCCTGTAGTTATCTGGATAGTTGTGTTCGTGATAAGTTTGTACGTTTTAATTAGAGCATCAGATTACTTCACAGGTGCCGCTGCAAAAATCGGTTTATCATTTGGCATTCCTGACTTTATCATCGGTGTTACGATTGTAGCAATTGGGACATCGTTACCAGAGATAGTGTCATCGGTCATTGCTGTAGTGAGACATTCTTCAGAAATGGTTGTTGGTAATGTTGTTGGATCAAATATCGCAAATATTTTTCTCGTTTTAGGTATTGCTGCAGTTATAGGAAAAAAACTGACGATTACCTATGACCTTGTCCATATTGATTTACCACTCTTGATGGGTTCAGCATTTTTATTGGCAATTACTATTGTCGATGGTAAATTTACCTTACTCGAAGCTATGCTCTGCATGAGTGGCCTCATCGTTTATTTACTCCATGCGATATCAGTGGAAAAAAGACGTACTGGTGTAATGGCACAAAAGGAAATAAAATTAGGTAAAGAGTTGAGAGGAAAAACATTTGTCGTGCTTGTGCTGAGTGGCGTTTTTATTTTCATCGGAGCAAAGTATACGGTCGAATCTGTTATTCAACTATCTGCACTATTACATTTGGGTACAGAAGTAATTGCCGCGAGTGCTGTGGCTTTGGGAACTTCGCTGCCTGAGTTGATGGTTACGATTTCAGCAGCACGCAAAGGAATGCCAGAGATTGCCATTGGGAATGTATTAGGTTCAAACATATTCAATGCCCTTGCTGTGATGGGAATACCTGGATTGATCGGAACATTGGTTATACCACAAAACATTCTCTTATTCGGATTGCCGATGATGATTATCGCAACACTTCTTTTTTTCTTCATGGGCCAGGACAAAGAAATTACACAGTGGGAAGGTTGGCTCCTCATCATTTTCTATGTTTTCTTTATTGTAAAATTGTTTAATCTCGGATAAATTTATCCACAACGGTCTACATTTTTAATCTTAAGTTCTTTTTCTCGAATTCTGTTTTTAGTCTATCATTTTCTTTTATTTTTTCTAGTAGTTTGGAATATTTAATGATTTTTGTAACTTTGGTAAGATTTTTTTCTGCAACTTTGTATTCGTTATTTGTTATACATGCTGTGATAAAATGAATAACTTCATTTTCAAACTTATTGAAAATTATACTCCTCTCACAAATTCTCTTTTTGCAAAAAGCTACTCTCCTGCTCTCAAAAATGCATGTGCTTGAATAATCGCCTCATTAAATTCACTATAATCGGTTGTGAAGTATATACCCTTGTTTATAATAGCCTCTTCATCTTTTTTGTACGAAACCACGAGCAAATGAGGAGGTATTCTGAGCTCTTTTTTTATTTTCGTCAGGAGATGCGATAAATTCCTGGTGGGGTGTGTACTGTGTGGCCAGAAATTTTTATAGAGTACATCGAGAGGTATCTTTTTGTGTGACTCTCCGATCCTTAGGGCTACATGAATGCAAAATGCACACTCCTTTGGCGCCAATTTTGTCCGAAGATATTTTTGATTTTTATGAATGACTACGTTACCAAGAAATTTCACATTGTATACGGGAATCTCTTTATTGAACACGGGTAGTC
Source organism: candidate division TA06 bacterium DG_78 (assembly GCA_001303225.1). Taxonomy (GTDB): domain Bacteria; phylum Hydrothermota; class Tepidihabitantia; order SM23-42; family SM23-42; genus DG-78. The sequence continues at coordinate 17,379 of LJNI01000021.1, forward strand.
TTAAAATCTTCTTTTGAAGATAGGTGGGCTTGCCTTTGTTGAGGAGATCAAGTATCAATCCAGGATAGAAAAAGATGTATTTGTGAAAATTAGACTGGAGCCCCTTTTTTTCTGCGTATTTCAGTGCCTTCAAATAATAGCCATGTTTTAGAAATATTACGAGCTTCACTGTTGGTAAAATATTTTCATCTAACCTGTAATAATTTTCTGCCATTGCACGTTTTTCAGTGAGAACGTTAAGCAAGTCTCTTCTTTTTTTCAGTTTTACTTTAACTAAATAGGGGATAACTCGCTTAAGAATTTGTTCTGCTTTTTTTGTTTTTCCTAAACTGGCATATGAACTTGCTATAGTAAAATTGACATTAAATATGTTCCCACGGATGTCCTTTTTCTTTAAGAGAGACAGAACCCGAGAAGAAAGTTGTATCGCCTTGTACGGCATAGCTTGGTTGAGATACCACATTGACTGGTAAAACAGATTCCTCGGCCGATAACGCCAGCCTGGTAATTGCGTATCTATACCGTTTCCAGATTCCCATGATACCTTTGTTGGAAATTTTGATTCCCTCTTTTCCAAGGATATACCTTGCTTTTCTTATCGTCAACGCAGGGTCGTGTTCCTTTAAAAGCGCGACTTTTTCTTCTATTTCATTCTGAATTCTATTCCATGGTTTTTTATACGTTGACAACAGTCCATTTTTACCGTGTTTTTTGTATAGTTTAACCCATTTGAAAACTGCCCGATAGCTCACGCGAAATTTCTCTGCAGTTTTTCTTAACGAATTTTCACTATTGAGATAATATTCAACAAACTCGAGACGTCTTTGCGTGTTAATGTTGTTCATATGTGGAAACATTATATTAATAGATTGAATGGCTGTCAAATATTATTGTTTGGACGTAATACTCATTCGATCAATTGTACTGATAAATGACGGTGATAGTCATCGATGGCACACAAACATATCCTAAAAAATAATTGACTGTTTCAAATTTTTGTGTATTATAACATTAGATGGAGAAAAAAAGAAAAGAAGGTTCCATAGAGAAACGCCTCGATGAGAAAGCCGAACAGCTAGGTAAAAAAATTGAGGCAGAAAAAGACTTCAGTGAAGTAGTAAAAGAGACACGTTATCTCTATTCGTTACTTGAAATCACACGTTCAATCAACACCCCACGAGATTTTAGTCAACTATTAGAACTTATTGTTGATTCAGCTATAGCCCTCACTAAGGCAGAACGTGGATTTCTAATGCTTTTTCGTGATGATGGTAACTTAGAATTTAGAGTTACTCGTAATATTGATAAAAAGATATTAGAGAGTGAGGAATTTAAAATTTTACGAACTGTGGTAAATCAAGTTTTGGCAACCGGAAAACCACTTTTTATGAGTGCACTATACAGAGACAAGAAAATTGAAATAACCGATAGTATCGAAGAGCTTGGATTACGGATGGTAATGTGCGTACCACTCAAAGCTAAAGATTATCCATTGGGCTTAGTCTATGTTGATTCACGGTCAGAGGCGGAGATATTTACTAAACTCGAAGAACAACTATTCGAAGCATTTGCTGCGCAAGCGGGTGTTGCAATTGAAAATAGTCACTTATATGATGCGAGTGTGCACGATGCCCTTACTAGGCTTTATAACTATGGTTATCTTCGCACCCGTTTAGATGAAGAAATTAATCGGGCACAACGTTACAAAAAGGATACAATCTCATTTGTCATGATTGATTTAGATAACTTCACATCGATGAATGACACGTATGGACATATATTTGGTAATCGAATCCTTATGAAGGTCGCCGAGGTTATCAAAGGTTCGATAAGGAAGTGTGATATACCTGCACG
>LJNI01000131.1 GCA_001303225.1 candidate division TA06 bacterium DG_78
TATCGTGTCGATAGTTATTCTCCATGTTTTGGATTCCCTCGATTATAGGGATAAACAATCGGCTGTCAAGATTTTTTACAATTATTGACACATTTCTACACTATTTGTTGACTTCTGGTTAATTATAGAGTATAATACCGGTCTGAAAGGAGGAATTCGCATGCGCAAGGTTTTAATCATGGGCGCGGCAGGTAGAGATTTCCATAATTTCAATGTATTTTTTAGGAATAATCCTCGATTCAAGGTCATCTGTTTTACTGCCACACAGATACCGAATATTGAAAACCGGAAATATCCGAGAGAATTAGCAGACAAAGGCTATCCAAGGGGTATCCCGATATTTTCTGAAAAACAGTTAACGTATTTAGTGAAAAAATATGCAATCGATATCGTCGTTTTTTCATATTCTGATATTTCACATAATTATGTAATGCACAAGGCATCTGAGTCAATCGCAGCTGGCGCAGATTTCTGGCTCCTGGGGCCAACGTCTTCGATGTTGAAATCAAAACGCAAGGTTGTATCAATATGTGCAGCGAGAACAGGAGCAGGAAAAAGTCAGACAACGAGACGAATCGCCCAGCTTTTAAGTAACTATGGTGTGGAATTTTCGGTTATTCGTCATCCGATGCCTTATGGTAATCTAAAAAAACAGATTGTTCAGAAATTTTCAACATTAAAAGACTTAGATAAATATAATTGCACAATTGAAGAACGAGAAGAGTATGAACCTCATATCAGACGGAAAACCACAGTATTTGCTGGCGTTGATTATAGGCTAATTCTGAAGAACGCAGAGAAAATTTCTGACGTCATTATCTGGGATGGTGGTAACAATGACTTGCCTTTTTATAAACCAGATCTACATATTGTCGTAGTTGATCCTTTTAGAGTTGGTGATGAAAATACCTACCACCCTGGCGAGGCAAATATCAGACTTGCTGATGTTATCGTGATTAACAAAATCGACACGGCTCCGTATAAAAATGTAAAGGTATTGAGAGATACCATAAAGAGATTAAATAGTCACGCCTCAGTCATTGAAGCCGCATCACCAACATACGTTGATAAACCAGGTTTAATCAGAGGAAAACGAGTGGTTGTCGTCGAAGATGGACCAACACTCACTCATGGTGGCATGGCATTTGGCGCAGGTATTGTGACCGCAAAGAGGCTCAAAGCTAAAAAAATTATCAACCCACGACGTTATTCGGTTGGATCGATAAAGAATGCTTATTCAAAGTATCCACACATTGGCAATCTCATACCAGCACTGGGCTATGGCAAAACACAGATTAGAGAATTACAGAGAAGCATCAATAATACTCCAGCCGATTCAATCGTCATGGCAACGCCAGTTGACCTACGGAAATTTATGAAATTGAAGAAACCAGCAGTTAGAGTAAGCTACGAATTGGTTGAGAAAAGGGGACCAAAATTTGAAGACATTTTAAAAAAATATCTAAAAATATAAGCGGATGGCTTATTTTACGCAGTAAAATGAAAGGAGAAAAATGATAAAGAGATTAGTGTATAGTTTCGGTGGTAAAAAGGCACAAGGTTCAGCAACGATGAAGAACCGACTCGGAGGTAAAGGTGCAAATCTTGCGGAAATGACAAATCTTGGCATTCCAGTTCCTCCAGGTTTTACAATTACTACTGAGGTATGTAATTATTTCTATAAGAATAAAAAAACATTTCCCAAAAAGTTAAAAGCAGAAGTTCAAAAGGCAATGACAAAAGTGGAAACAGGTATGCGGAGAACGTTCGGTGACCCCAGAAATCCTCTCCTGATTTCAGTCCGGTCTGGTGCAAGAAAATCAATGCCCGGAATGATGGAAACTGTACTCAATATCGGTTTGACTGAAAAAACGATCCCTGGATTAATAAAACAGAGTGCAGGAGATAGTCGCTGTGTCTATGATGCGTATCGAAGGCTCATCATGATGTATTCAGATGTAGTCATGGAAAAGGCCGCGGGTATCGAGCCCAAAGATGAAGAATCAGGCATTCGAAAACAATTAGAAAAGATTATGGATACGATGAAGAAAGAAAAAGGATATAAGAATGACGTCAATTTAACTGCCCATGATCTTAAAGAACTTTGTAATGCATTCAAAGTTAGAGTACGAGAGGTTTTAAAAAAAGAATTTCCAGACGACCACAATGAGCAATTGTGGGGTGGTATTAGTGCAGTATTTGCTTCATGGAATGGCAAACGCGCAGTAAGTTATCGTAGAATAGAAGGTATTCCTGATGAATGGGGTACTGCAGTTAATGTCCAAGCAATGGTCTTTGGAAATATGGAGAGTGATTCTGCAACTGGTGTAGGGTTTACGCGCAATCCAGCTAATGGTGAAAATAAATTTTATGGTGAATACTTGATGAATGCTCAAGGTGAGGATGTCGTAGCAGGTATCCGTACTCCAGCACCAGTAAATGAATATTCAAAATCTGAACATAATAGAGATCTCGTATCATTGGAAAAGGCAATGCCAAAGATCTACAAAGAATTATATAATTACCAAAAAAGACTAGAAAAACACTATAGAGACATGCAAGATATTGAATTTACTATCGAAAATGGGAGACTCTTCATGCTCCAGACACGTGTTGGAAAACGTAATGGTCCAGCTGCTGTCAAAATGGCAACCGATATGCTTAAAGAAAAATTGATAACAAAAGAAGAGGCAGTAAAACGGGTGAGTCCTTCTCAACTCGATGAACTACTACACCCAATGGTCGATCCAAAAGCAGAAATGGTTCAGAAACCCCTTGCCAAAGGACTTCCTGCAGGTCCAGGTGGTGCTCATGGTCAAATAGTATTTTCTTCCAATGATGCGGTAGAATGGGCGAAACAAGGTAAAAAAGCCATCTTAGTGCGTGAGGAAACTAATCCTGAAGATGTTGAGGGAATGCGGGCAGCCCAGGCAATTCTTACGGCTCGAGGTGGTATGACGTCACATGCTGCACTCGTAGCTCGTGGCTGGGGAAAGTGTTGCATTGTTGGCTGTGGTGGCCTGCACATTGACTACGAGCAGAAAATATTGAGAGTCGATGGTAAAATTTTGAAAGAGGCCGATTGGATAACACTCAACGGCACCAAAGGAAATGTCTACGAAGGACAACTACCAATGATGGAATCAGCTGAAGAGAATGTACTCCTACAAAAATTTCTTACATTATGTGATTCAATACGACGACTCGGCGTCAGAACGAATGCCGACACTCCTACCGATGCAAAACGGGCAAGACAATTTGGAGCTGAGGGTATTGGTCTCTTGAGAACTGAACATATGTTCTATGGTAAAGGTTCTGAAGAACCACTATTCAGGTTACGTAAGATGATTGTCTCGAAAACTGAAAAAGAAAGACGTGAGGCACTCGATGAACTCTTTCCCTACGTCAAAAAAGACATTAAAGGAACCCTTGAAGCAATGGATGGATTACCTGTGGTCATCCGCCTACTCGATCCACCACTCCATGAATTTGTGCCACGTGAACGTAATAAGCTTGAACAGCTCGCTAAAGACCTCAATATTTCTCTTGAGGAATTGACACAGCGTTCAGAATCATTACACGAATCAAATCCAATGATGGGACACCGGGGTGTTCGACTCGGTGTTACATATCCTGAAATTAGCACAATGCAGATACGTGCTATATTTGAAGCAGCTGCTGAACTTATCCAGGAAGGTAAAAAACCATTTCCCGAAATAATGGTTCCTGTTGTCGGTGAAGTCAAAGAACTTGAAAACCAGAAGACAATCGTTGATATGGTCTATAGAGAAGTGCTCGAAAAATACAATCTGAAAAAAATAAAATATATGTATGGCACAATGATTGAAATCCCCAGGGCGTGTCTTGTTGCTGATAAAATAGCTCACGCAGTAGAGTTCTTCTCATATGGAACAAATGACCTCACCCAAATGGGCTTCGGTTTTTCTCGCGACGATATTGGAGGTTTTCTCCCAGATTACATCAAAAAGGGTATTCTTCCAGGAGATCCTTTCCAGAGTGTAGATCAAGCAGGTATTGGTGAGCTGATTAAAATAGGCATTGAGCGAGGTCGAAAAACCAATCCAAAGCTTGAAGTGGGAATTTGTGGCGAACATGGTGGAGAACCTCAATCAGTCCATTTCTGCCATAAGGTTGGTATGGACTACGTTTCATGTTCACCCTATCGAGTACCTATAGCACGACTCGCTGCTGCCCATGCGGTTTTAGAAGAAAAGTCGAAGAGGAAAATGCAGCGAAAGAAGAAACGAAGACGTTAAGTTATATGCTTTAATTAAAGTAATTTTCTCATCGGAAGAGTCTATTTTTGCTCAATTGTAGAATAGAACTCTCCCTTACGTAAAAACTGTTACTACCATGAAATATCTCATTCCTAAAGGTTATTCACGAGACATCTGGACTGTATTTTTTTGCCGTATTACAACAGCCGTCGGTTTTTCTGTCTCCATGCCTTATTTGAATCTTTATTTACATAATGAACTCGGAATCTCAATGACCGTCTCAGGTGCTATTTTGACTTCAGCATCAATTGTTGGTGCTGTTCTCGCTGTTTACGGTGGTGAATTAAGTGACAGGATGGGGAGAAAGTGGGTAATGGTGCGTGCCTTATTCTGGCGATTCTTGATATTCATACTCATGGGGTATATAATTTCCAAAAAGGCGGATGTTTATATCATCACTGGTCTATTAATTCTTAATTCAGCATTCGGCTCATTTTTTATGCCAGCATCTATATCGTATATTGCTGATCTCACTGCAGAAGATAAAAGAACTTCTGCCTACGGCTTACTGAGAATAGGAGGAAATCTTGGTTGGGCATTAGGACCAGCAATTGGTGGCCTGCTGGCGACGATAGGCTATTCTTACTTATTCTATTTTACCGGTGGCTGCATGTTCATTGCTACAATTATCCTCTTGAAATTCAGTAAAGAATCGTTGACCGATTCGGTTTTATTAAGGGATAAAAAATCGAGTTTAAAGGAGATGTTCTCTGTTACCAAGGATACTAGATTTTTGATATTCACGATAATTTGTTTGGTAATTTTCATTGCCTGGGGACAGCTCATATTTCCCTTTTCAGTTTTTGCTGTTAATCGTGTCGGCATAACCAAAGCACAACTTGGTGTACTTTTTTCAATAAATGGTTTTATGGTCGTTCTGTTCCAGTATTTTATAACCAACCTTATCTCGGTAAAAAAACAATTGATTGCCCTTGTGATTGGTTCTTTAATTTATGCCTTTGGTTATTTTACAGTAGGTTTTGCAAATGGTTTTGTCTTTCTTATCGGTTCAGTTGTAATAATCACAATGGCCGAGATGATCGTTTCTCCCACAACCATGAGTTATGCCTCAATACTTGCAAATCCACATCATAAGGGGCGTTATTTAGGATTTTTTAATCTCTCCCACTCCCTCGGTTGGTCACTCGCTCCACTTATTGGTGGTATCCTGCTCGATATCTTTGCAGGCAGATCATCTTTCATGTGGGGGACTATATGTGCCTTTGCTTGTGTTGCTGCACTGGGTTTCTCTGTTTTTAAATCAAAAACCAAATCCTAAAAATCTTCCAAGCCTATAAGTAATTTAATGTGGAAGATATTGCTTAACAATAGTCATCCCACGCCGGTTGACATCCTGCAAAATACAGTTATAATAATCTTAGGAGGTTTTATGAAAAGGTTATTTTACAAAAATATATTGATATCCCGATGTTTATCCATAACGGCCTTTATTTTATCATTGTGTTTTTCTTTTCAGTTACCTGTCTATGGTAATGAGATAGAAATTCCCTCGGCTGACCACGAAATTGAAAATAAAGTGCCGTTTGAAACCGTTAAAAAAGTAGCTCGGTTGAAAGCTGAGATACTATGGGGTGAAGTGGTTTCAGGACCTATCATGCCTTTTTCAGATATTGATGGGAAATTGACGGCTTACCTCTTTATGTTTTACACTGGCGATGGTCAATTTCCATCTATTCAGGAAATAAGTAAAAAGATAACAGAAACTACCTCAAAAAAATCTCAGCTACAAAATGCCGAAGAGAACTGGCAACAGGATTTCGGATATATAGTACTGGCAGCAACATATGACCAAATTCCAATAATAGAATACGCAAATCACCTCTCTCAATACTATCTTTGTTATGAAAAAGCAAAAGTAATTGCCCGCCTAAAACTAGGCAATGTGCATCCGAGATTAATTCATATCTATTACGGCGGTCCATTAGAACAGTGGTTTGAATTTGTTGGAGGAGGGAAGACGATACTCATCGATGCATTTACGATGATGCCATATGTAAAAGAGCAATTGGTCAAGGTCAGGGACCGCAGTGATGGCGTCGAAAATGATATTAAAGGAAGAGTTGAAAAAGCATGGATGATA
>LJNI01000132.1 GCA_001303225.1 candidate division TA06 bacterium DG_78
TCTTAAAGTTGGCGATATGGTAAAGGCTGTTGTGTTATCTGTTGACCGTGAACAGAAGAGGATTTCCCTTGGTTTAAAACAGACAAAACCTGATCCCTGGTCGATCGTTGATGAGAAGTTTGAAGTTGGTCAAAAAGTGGTGGTGAAAGTTACTAATTTAAAAGACTTTGGTGCTTTTGTACAAATAATGGATGGAGTTGAAGGTCTCATTCACGTCAATGACTTTTTTTGGGATAAGAAAGTGAAACGAGCTTCAGATTACCTCAAGAAGGGCCAGAAGATCGACGCGATTATACGGTCAATCGACCGTAAGAATCGAAGAATTTCACTCAGCATTAAGCACACAAAAGAAGACCCCTTTACCCAATTTACTGAGAAATATCCAGAAGGTACAAAGATTATGGGCACGGTCAGTGATATTCTGCCGAAGGGGATACGGGTGATGCTCGACGGTGGTATTGAGGAGTTTATTCCATCAAATTATCTAGCGCGTCGTGGTAAACAACCTAAAGATGTGTATAAACTGAATGAAAAAATTGATATGATAATCAAAAAAATTAACCCGAGACTGCGGCGTATAATCCTCAGTGAGAAGGAATTATTGAAGAAAGAATCGAAGAAAAAAGAAGTTGTAAAACAGGATCCTGATAAGTTTACTATTGCTGATATTTTAGGGTCGCAGAAAAAGAAAAAAGAAGAAAAAAACTAAAGACCCACTGTACAATAACACTTTGCGTACGTTAATTAATCTTGGTTGTAAATTGAATCAATATGAAGGTTCCTGTCTCATAAAGAAGTTTGGATACATCAGGAATCTTGTTATTGTTAATACATGCTGTGTAACGAGAGAAGCAGTTACGAAATCACTCAAAAAGTTTAAACAGGCAATAAAAAAATATCCACAGAGTACTATCATTGCGACCGGATGTACGTGTAGACTCTATCCAGAAAAGTTTTCTCAAGCGCATCAAGTCATTGATAATATTCAGAGACTCGATATCATTAACGACGTTCTGCCGACACCTGAGAAATCGCGGTATTTTTTAAAAATTGAGGACGGATGTACAGAGCCCTGTACATTTTGCATCGTATCAAAGATAAGAAATAATATTCAGAGTAAATCTTTAGAGAAGATTAAAACAGAAATATCATGGGCTCAATCCCTCGGGTATAAAGAAATTGTCCTCGTCGGTGCAAACATTGGTCTGTATGGAGTCGATAGAGGACTATCTCTCACTGATATGGTGCGGATGCTGCAGACAATTGAGGGTCTTCCTCGCATCCGTCTCTCATCAATTGAGCCTCGATTTATCACCGAAGAGCTGATTGAAAATCTTAAGGAGATTCCCTTTTGCCGGCATTTTCATATTCCAATACAGAGCGCAGATGATTATATTTTGACGCAGATGGGAAGGGGTTATGATGGTTTACATCTCAAAAGGGTGATCGGTTTAATCAAAGAAAGTTTTGTTGATGTGGCTATTGGAGGAGATATTATTGTTGGATTTCCTGGAGAGGGCGAAAAAGAATTTTTGAATACATATAATTTTGTGAAATCTACGCCCTTTACTCACCTCCATGTCTTTCCTTACTCACCAAGACCCTTGACAAATTCGTACAGGTTAGGTGATCCAATTCCTCACTACATCAAAAAAGAACGATTATGGCTGCTGAAAAATTTGATCGCAGAAAAAAATTTTGAATTCCGTAAAAGGATACTCCATAAAACATTTGATATTATTATAGAAAACAACGGGAATAAATCCTTAAGTGGACTTACGGATAATTATGTTCGTGTTGTAGTTCAAAACGGTTGTGAAAAAGGTAAACCTGTAGGGGTTAGGATTACTGATGTATCAAAAGAATTTACCTGCGGTGTTGTTGTAGCGTAACAGTATGAACAAAAAAATTTTCATCAAAACATTCGGCTGCCAGATGAATAAAAATGATTCGTCAATTATGAATTTCATTTTAGAACAAAATGGCTGCATTGCTGTTGATGAGCCACAGGATGCTAATGTTATTATTGTCAATACGTGTTCGGTTCGTAGTCATGCTGAAAAGCGCGCCCTCGGCTATATCGCAACATTAAAAAATTGGCGAAAAAAGGGTAAACGGGTATTGGGTGTTGTCGGGTGTATGGCAGAACGGTTAGCAGATACACTCACAAAGGATTTTCCTCATGTCGATCTGATTTTAGGACCTGATTCTTATCGTAACATCGGTACCTATATTGATGATGTATATTCCAGAGAGACAAAAATTATCGAGACAACACTCAGTGAGGAAACCTATTGTGGCATATATCCAGAGAGAAGCGCTGTATCGTGTTTTGTCTCGATTATGAGGGGTTGTGGAAATTTCTGCTCATATTGTGTTGTTCCTTATGTACGAGGGAAAGCCCGATCACGACCTACTGACGATATTATCAGAGAGATTGAAATGCTCGTCAGGTCTGGAGTAAAAGATATTACGCTTTTGGGACAAAATGTTAATGAGTATTCTTTTAACAATGTACATTTTGCTGATTTATTAAGAATGTGTGCAAACATACCTCGTGTGTTTAGATTGAGATTTCTCACATCTCATCCTAAAGATATGAATGAAGCATTAATCAAGGTTGTGAAAGAACATGATACTATCTGCGAATGGTTTCATTTACCTCTTCAATCAGGGAATACACGTATTCTGAAGCTCATGAACCGTCAGTATACGAAAGATGAGTATCTTAGCCTGGTTGATAAAATTAAAAAAACAATTCCTGAGGCGACCATCACCACTGATATTATCGCTGGTTTTCCTACAGAAACAGATGAGGAATTCCAAGAGACGATCTCGGTGATGGAGAAGGTGAAATTTGATGATGCATATATGTACTGTTATTCTCCACGGGAAGGAACAAGAGCATATGGATATCCATCTTTACCAGAGCATATTATCAAAGCAAGATTAGAGCAACTGATTGATTTCCAAAATAGTGTCACGATCATACGAGCAAGAGAAATGATTGGACGAAAATACGAGGTGCTGTTTGAAGGTAAAGCAAAAAACAACGCAACGAGAGGAAAGACAAAGGGGAATAAAAATATTATTATCGAAAAAGAAATCACACGAGGTGAAGTACATCAGGTGGTTATTCGCGAAGTAAGAGGAAGAACACCAGTTGGAGAACTTATTGGTATCGAAAAAAGGTCAGACCATGAAACATGTAGCACAATATATTGATCAAACTATACTCAATCCTGAGGTAACACAGAAGGAGATTGAGCTCTTTCTCGATGGAGTCAAAAAATTCAGGTTTATTGCAGCAGTTATAAATCCGTGTTGGGTCGAACTTGCCCGCTCACTGCTTCCTCAGGATATTAAGGTATGTAGCGTGGTTGCTTTCCCGCTTGGTGCGTCAAGCACGCAAACAAAAGTTTATGCGACAAAGGATTTGATCCACAAAGGGTGCGATGAGATCGATATGGTGCTCAATATTGGTAAGTTAAAAGAAAAAGACTATAGCTATGTGCGTAAAGAAATTGAACAGGTTGTCGATGCTGCACAGGGTAAGGTAGTAAAGGTCATTATTGAAACCTGTCTACTCAATGAAGAGGAAAAGAAGACTGCAGCCTGCATTATCAAGGAGCATGGTGCCCAGTTTGTGAAGACATCCACAGGGTTTTCACGACAAGGAGCTCGAATAGAAGATGTGAAGCTTTTACGACACGTTGTTGGACCTGATTTTGGCGTCAAGGCGTCTGGTGGTATCAGAACCTTTACAGAGGTTAAAGAATTTATTGAGGCAGGCGCAAACAGAATTGGCACGTCTGCTGGAGAGAGGATAATGGCTGAGCATCAGCGTATCAGGACACCAGAGTATTAAGGTCTTAAAGATTGAAAGTTCTCAAAATTGTGAAATTTTAAACAACACAAACCACCTACTCTATTTTGTTGAGGATTACAACAGAGAGGGTTTGAGGTACTTATAGAAGTAGATTTCCCTGTTTGTTTAACAGAAGGTGTATTTCAGACCCCCGGGTTAAAGAGACTGACCCTGAAGATGGCGAAACTGATGTGTCTATCCATAAAAATATCTATGTGAGATTTAGCGAAGCAATGGACCAAACAGTCGCTTTATGGTCAACGATATCTATCTCACCAGGTGTATTTGGCGATTGACAATAGCTTAGTGATACAGAAATTGAGTTTACACCACCCTCCGCATTTAAGGCTCTGAAATACATACAAAATGGCACCTTGACAGCTATTCATTTTCCCTTAATGTATATTGTAAACTATAAAGGATGGGTACGGGGAATTCCCGACGTAGAGTAAGGTTTACCAGTTATTTTGTAAAAATTAAGTATTATTAGCAATTCAAAATTTAGGAGGGTGGTTTTTTGCGTGTAGAAATTTCAATAATATCCAATTTTAACAAAACGAGAAGGAGGTAAGTATGAGAGGACTATTTTTAACAACAATCATTGCTTCGATGGCAATAAACATAGGGCTTTATGCCCAGGAAGAAGAAATGGTTCAGGAAAAGCCGAAAATAGAACTATCAGTTGTCTATGAGAAGACCTTTGATGATACTGTTGTTGATGTGATATTTGACACGGCTACGGTGAGTATTGAGGAGGCAAAACAAATGGGTTGGAAAGAAGGGGCTCTAACCATCGAAGATAAGGCCAAGGGGAAAGTTTTGGTTTCTTATCCCAAGGTTGTCTTTGTCTCTCGGGGAAGAGAATTGGGTTGGTACGTGCCAGAGAGCCAGGGAAGTTCTTATTATGTAAAGGAGTTAAGATTTTATGATAAATACAGTAGACTTCAACGTAAATTAGACATTCGATTTGAAGAGGGATTTGAGTTTATCCATCTTTCGCCTCAGAAGAAATATATTCTTGTGAGCAAAATGCCTTCAGAATACAATCCGGAATATTCTGGTGGGTCTTTATACGATTGTGTTGGCAAGAGAATTTGGGAAATAGCTGGGCCGACGCCAATAGCTGTTTCAGATGAGGGTTATGCAGTAGCCGCACATCTTGACTGGCAGGTTCCACCCAATCCAGGCGGCGATTTTTATATATATGATTCCGAAGGGAAGCTGATATCGACCATTGAAAACCCCGATAAGAATAAGACTTCTCCTCTTTTTGGAGAGTATTCAAAAGATGGAGATTACGCAGTGATAAGTTTCCACGCGGGAACTGTGCCTCCAACGATATTTCTTTTGATCACAAAAGAAGGGAAGATTTTGTGGCAAAAAGAGCTTCCAGAAAATAGTTTTCCGGGACGAAGTGAAGAAATAGATATACTTCCTAATAAAGGAATCGGTGTAACTAATGCATTTTTTATAAATTGGCAAGGAAATCTAAAATGGAAGTATTCATTGAATTTAGGTGGAAATAAAGGTTGTATATTTTCTCAAGATGAAATGAGATTTTATGTTTATACCACTTACGGATATTTGTACAGCTTTGATGTTTATAGTGGCAGTATCATTTGGGAACATAGGGAACCCTGGAGTCCCCAAGGTATTCCACGGTTAATCGATAAAGTACCTTGGTTTGTTGAAATGCAAGAACAGGCTCAATATATAGTTGTAAAAGGAGCGATTACAAATTGGACTTCGTGGCACTCCTCTAAGGTTTTTCTTTTTGACAGCAGAACGGGGGAATTGAAAATAGAAATTGAGTATCCTGATAAGAAAATATTTCTATCTTCGCATAATGGCATAATTTTCGTCATTGATGCTGCTAATAACAAAGTTGAGGGTCTTAAAATAGAGGAGGAATAAAATGGTACTCATTTTGTTGACAATATTGATTTCTACATACCCCTGGCCAATACGGCAGTTTGGTTCTGCTCATGGCGTTAGCGCAACACTTGGGGATGCTAGAGGAGATTCTTTGAATCCAAGATTTCACTTTGGTATAGATATTCCTGCAGGTGTTGGAACAAAGGTTTACTCGATAATCTCGGATACTGCAAAATTGGGTGGCAGTGGCAGCGATACTTATGTTCGAGTAGGAAATTATTGGTATGTTCATTTAGAGAATAGAATACCACATAACACTTATGTTTTAGGCATTTTGGACCCTATCAATACTCCGCCCGATACCATTGGTAAGGTGCTTGACTATCCAAATGGTGACCACCTTCATTTTCAAATTGGACCATCTAGTGGTCCTTTTGTTAATCCTCTTTCTTACGATGGCGGACCTATTGGTTATAGTGACGGAGGTGATCCGGTTGTTAGTTCACCATTTGATTTCTGGCGTCAAGGTTCTGAGGGGCAAATTGCTGAAGAATTACAGTCACCATTATTAGATAAAGTTGATATACGTGCCTATTGCCAAGATAAT
>LJNI01000022.1 GCA_001303225.1 candidate division TA06 bacterium DG_78
AATCTGGCGAAAAAACAAGAGAGATAACAATAATAACGGATTTTTTGACCTCGACTATGATGGTGTGGATCTCAACAGAAACTATGATTTTTACTGGTCAGAAGGTGGAAGCTCTGAACCCTCTTCTGAGTATTACCGTGGTCCAGCACCGTTTTCTGAGAATGAGGCACGAGCAGTACGTGATCTATGCCTCGATCACCACTTTGTATTCTGCATCACCTATCACTCTGCACGCACAGGACTCGGCGAGGTTGTCTATTACCCGTGGGTGTACAGCGGTGGTTATTCCCCTGATTGTCTTTTTTTGCGAGGAATTGCTGATACCTTATCAAAACTCATTATTAATGACGCTGGTAATAGCCACTACACAGCACTTATTGGACAAGGCGTCGATGGCAGAGCAAGGAACTGGCTTTACGGAGTCTGTGGTACATTTACCTATTGTATTGAAGTAAGTACAACAACTATCCAACCCGGCTGGATGGTTGATGATATCTGTCAGAGAAATGTCGTCGGAGCCTACTATCTTTTAGAAAGAATGAGCGGCTGTGGAATTACTGGCTGCGTGTATGATTCTTTAACTGGGCACCCGTTGCGTGCGGAAATCATTATCGAGGGATATCACGATCCAGTCTTACCAGCGCGACAGAGTGAACCGATGCATGGTCGTTTTTTTAGAATACTATCACCCGGTATCTACAACGTAGAAATTCGTAAAAACGGTTATGTATCTCAGTATCTTCATGACATCATAGTCGGAAACAATGAATTGACTCAGTTAACTATATCTCTCAGCAAAGCAGAATTCGAATTATTAAAAGAAAACGATACAAATAGTATTTTGGTAAATCCAAACCCAGCCCGGAATATCATTCTCATACATCTGAACAAACCATCGAATTTCTCATCGATAAGTATCTACGACAGTGTTGGCAGATCATTGATATCATTCGAGGACCCAACAAATGATATAGTGTGGCAGTGTATTGATGATGCAAATCGAAAGATTGCAAATGGAGTATATTACGTTATTGGGGAAACAATTGACCAGAGATTAATACAGAAGGTGGTTGTTTTTCGTTAAAATCAATAAACAGACAACAATCCATGCAACAATGCAGATCAGCAGTGGTGTATCGTTCAGCAAAGCTTTTTCGGGAATATCTGTCTCAAGTTTTTTGTACGTAATATAAAGGTAACGAAAAATCCCATAGATAACAAATGGTGTAGTAAGAATGAGATTCCGTGTATGAAACTTAGCAATTGTTTCAGGTGCAAGCGTGTACAGGCAATAGGAAACAATACACGCCGACGTGACAATGGCAATCATCTGATTTAATAAATCAATAGAGTACTGCGATAGAATTTTTCGATGTTTTGTTGCCTCTTGACCGAGCGCAATAATTTCTGTTCTTCTCTTCGACACGACAATGAATAATGCTAAGAGGAGTGTGCACAAAAGCAACCATGATGATATCTCAACACGAATTGCGACAGCTCCAGCAATCGCTCTCAAAACATACCCGATGGCAACAAAAAGAATATCAAGAATAATTATGTGTTTTACCTTCAGCGAGTACATAATCATCATCACAAGATATAGTAAGCAGGTAAAGAAAAAATAATTGTTCATTAATAACAATGCGAGAATGAGTGCACTCAGAGCTA
Organism: candidate division TA06 bacterium DG_78; assembly: GCA_001303225.1. Lineage (GTDB taxonomy): Bacteria > Hydrothermota > Tepidihabitantia > SM23-42 > SM23-42 > DG-78. Next base: position 1,669 of record LJNI01000022.1, read on the forward strand.
AGATAATAGCGATTATACCTGCAGAAGTTCTCGATATTGTACCAGCAGAGATTAACCGTTGAGATTTAATGGGATGAATTCGGTCTTCTTCATAGTCAATAATATCATTTATGATATGAACACCACTACTTAAAATACAGAATATAAAAAATGCATAGATTGTTGTGAGAATACTCTCAATGTGATAGAATTGCAAACTAAAGATAAGCCCGGCAAAAAGAAAAAAATTCTTGATCCACTGTTGAGGACGCAACAACTTCGCATAAGTAAACACTAACTTATCCTCCTCCGATGATTATTGTATTTTTACCTCTTAAAATTCAGTAGCGCTTGTAAACGTGAAATCTTTAATTTTCATTGCTGGAATTATTGTGCCCTTGCCAAACCGACCTCCATAACCAGGTTCACCTGCAACGAGCTCCGGTGTCTTAGCGAGAGCATCTATTCGGTTAAAAGCCTGAATTATATTTTCAGTAAAACGTAGATTCTTTACCCCTTTAGTTATTTTACCATTTTCTATAAGAAAAGTTCCATCTCGTGTCATACCAGTAAATATTAATTTATGGTGATCGATCATATTTGTGTAGTGAAATCGAGTCACGAGTAAACCTTTTTCAGTTTCACCGATCATTTTTTCGAACGTGCAATCACCGCCTTCCATAGCGAGATGTACGGGTATAGGACCAAAGGGATTGGGTGCAGCAAGTGCATGGCCAGTAGAAGTTTTTTTTGCCTTTGTTGCGGTTAGCGAATCATAGACTACTTCTTTCGCTACTCCTCTGTCAACGAGCACTATCTTTTTCTTCGGTACGCCCTCAAAATCAAAGGGAAAACTAAAACCTCTCATATCAAATGGATCATCAACAATTGTTATACGTTCATCGATAATTTTTGAACCAAGTTTACCATTGAGAAATGACCTGCCTTCTTGAAAGAGTCTACCATTGAATGCGTAGTACCCGAGATAATCTAGAAATTCGCACGCTGCAAGCGGTTCGAAGATTGTAGTATACTTTCCTGGAGAAATCTTTATCGGATCAGCAGACATACGTGCTTTCTCAGCAGCGGTTTCAGCGAGTTTTTTAAAATCCATCAGCGTCACGTCACGCTTGCCTTGTTGTACGTATCCAGTCGAGTTATCTCCAGACATTACGATATTACAGTAAATATCATCACACTTTGCATAAGCAAATGTACCAAGTGAATTACCAATACACACTTCTGCAGCACCATTAGAAACTGATCCGTAACTTTTCAGTGAATGTTTTTTGGCAACATCCACAATTTCAGCAACAGCTGTAGCGCGTTGTATGCTGGAAATTTTTGCCGTCTTTTCGACATACGTTTGTATTGAACAGTATTCTCCAGGGCTCGTCACGGGGAGTGAAGTAAAATCATTGTTCTCCTTCTGAAACTTGGCAATCTCTTCTGCCCACTTCACGGTTTCTCGAATTTTTTGGGGCTCGAGCGAATTCGTCGCAGCCGAGCCAATTTTTTTTCCAAAAATTGTCCGTATTGAAATGCTCGTGTTTGATTCGTTAACGTTCTGATGAATGTAATTGTTCGCAAATCTCGTGAGTGCCTGATCAAAATTGAAAATGATAATTTCTGTTTGGTCTGCTGTTGCTTCATTCAGTACCAGATCGATGATTTCTTTTGCTTTTTTCTTCCCGATCATTCCTTTCTTTCTCCAGTGTATATTGTATTCAATAATTTCTTGAAGTCAACAATAGACTAGATTTGCAAAAATTCTTAATATATCACATAGTATCTACACAGAAACCCCTGCGCGTAACGTATCAAAAATTATTTTATGAAACGGCCATTGTCTCTGACTTTGCGCAGCTTATGTATATTTTCGGTGAGCCATCCTGTCTTCACATATTCGCGCTTGTCAAACTCTAAAACATAGGGTTTGATATCGAGAACCGGTGTACCATCGACAATATCGACGTCTCGAATGTATAGTATATTCTCTTGAATTTTATCCAAGCGTACTACTGAAATACCAATCGGATTTGGTCGCGATGGAGCCCTCGTTGCAAATACACCACGCAATTGCGTATCCATAAAGGGAACAACTTTCAAGGAATACTTTTTAGATAAATGCAAGTGGCAGACTATAATAATGTGGGAGAACCCATCAAGATCCTTGAGTCCCTTAACATACGCAGGCAATATTTCGACAGTAGCTTCGATGTCTCTTGCTGCCGAAGGTTGAATAGGTGTATCACGTGGTTTTTTAAATGGTGAATGAACAACACCGATTGGAGTATATGTGATTAGTTGCTCACCCCTATCTTTTCTCCATCTGGGGCAGGCGTTCGTTTGTTCGTTTTTAACTGTTTTCACTGTTTTCATTATTCGTGTTGATTTCTCGTTTAGTCAGAATAGCAAAAACTGACGAAGGCGACATTCTAAATAACCGCGCAAGTTGTCTCACGCCAAAGCCGTGTTTATCTCCTAAAGTAGTTATTGCCTTACGCCGCAGTTTCTTTTCTTCTCTACCTTGTGGATGCGTTAAAACCTCCACAGGTACATTTAAATGAGAACTAATAAAAATTAAAGGATCATCAATTGTATCCTCATCCTCTACTTTTCTATATAGCCTCACTTTTACTTGTTCAACAAAGTCGCTATCACCAATTATCGACTGGGAATTTATTTCAATTTTTGACCAATCAATCGGACTATCTTCAATACCCTCAACAAAATGCCTGTAAGCAGCAGATTGTTGAGCCTCATCTCGACCAAACTGTTTTAAAATTATATCTGTCTTCAATAATGGATTCTTATCTAAACCGATATAAACCCGATAACTCGACCACTTAAAATCCTTCGGATCAACTATAATCCCAGCTTCTATAGACTGACGATGAATATAGCGTGATAGCCAGAGACCATAATTATTGGCATCCACAATCTTATTTTTAAATCTACCTTCAAAAACGTGTCCAATACGATCGTTAATTTTATTGAAAATCTGGGCATACCAGCCATGCAAAACATTCATAAATTGTGATATTTTACCTGAAGAATCATAAATAAAAAGATGAATATGCCATTCCATAAGTGCATAAGCAATAACTTCAATTTTGTATTTGATGGCAAATTTAAACAAAGCATTTAAATATCGTTCGTAATCCGATTTACTTTTAAATAGTGGCTGGCGGTCATTACCGCGGTTGTAAATATGATGATATAATTCAGAACCTTTGGAGCGAGGACGTTTAGACATTAGATAGTAATAATAATATACAAAAAAGGAAAGATGTCAATCAAAAACGAACAAACGAACGCCTGCTCTCTAGCTCTAAGCCTAATCAGTCTGAGCTAATGCTTCATCGATCTCCCTTAACCAGATATTCCCAGACCGTATGCATCGCTTATCAATCCAGATATCAATGTCTTGAGCCCTCAAATCCTCTTCTAACCTCTCTGCATATGCTCTGCCGTCATGTGTATATGAGATGAAGACCTTCATTATCTCCTCATTTCTTATCCTGCAGTATCTCTCTCACCACCTCTTCGACTTTCCTTGACCTACCTCGTTTTTGGATTTTTGTAAACACGCGAGCACGAAATTCTGCCTTCAATTCACCGAGCAAACGCTCAGCATCATCCTTGGTTTCCTTATCACTTGCAGAATGTTGTAGAACTAAGGCAAGAAGTTCTACAGATTTGTCCTTTTTTTCTCCTTGTGCAAAAAGTGTAGCCACACCGACCAGAACATCGAGTGCCAGAGGAATTAATTGGACCTCTGTAGCAATTCCTAATGCGTGATCAAAATATCCCTGTGCTGCTTTATATTCTGTCTGTGCATATGCTACATACCCCAGACTATTAAACGTATTACCTATCCCCCACTGGTGGCCAATCTCTTTGTAAATAGCGAGACTTTCCTCAAGGAGTTTTTTTGCTTCTCTATATTCCTTCTGGCAGTATGCAATAGTTCCTAAATTATTAAGAGAGCCTGCTATTCCCCACTTGTCATCGATGATCTTTTCTACTGCAATACTTTCTCGGAAAAGTTTTTTTGCCTCTGCGAGCTCTCCCTGGCTATATGCAACAATGGCGAGATTATTAAGGGAATTTGCTATTCGCCTGCGGTCGCCAATTTCCCTCCGAATCTTGAGACTTTCATGATGGAGTTTTTTTGCTTCAGCATATAACCCTTGTTTAAGAGCTACATTACCAAGAGCATTGAGGGAATTCGCTATTCCTAATTGATCGTCAATTTCTCTACGCATCTCAAGGCTTTCCTCATGCAATTGTTTTGCTTCTCTATACTCTCCTAAGTAATAATTAATTACTCCCAGAGTATTTAGTGAAAAAGCAATCTCTCTCTGATCGCGAAAATCATGTAAAATAGAAAAACTCTTTTGAAGTATATCTTTGGCTTTCTTATAGAGACCTAAACGATACAAAAAACAACCTTGTCTTGCAAGAATCTTGCCATAAAGTATATCTTTTTTCTCCCCCTGTAATCTCATTACTAGCTTTCGGAAAATTTCTTCACCTTCTTTAAACCAACTTCGTATATCATAGAAACAATAAAGACTTTCAATACATTTTTCAATATCTTTTTTCTTCTTCTGGTCTACAACTCTGTTCCAAGCTGCACGCACATTTTCAATCTCTTCGCTAATTTCCTCTAAGGCTTCTTTCTGTTTTTGTCCTTTCATATATTTTTCTCTCTGACAGAGAAATTGTACGTAGTAATCACAGTGTAAATTTCGAATCTTCTCTTTCTCTTTTGGAAATTCACTCAATTTTTCTTCTGCGTATTGCCTTAAATATCCATGTATTTCATACCTGCCCAAAGGGTTCCAATGAAGAAATGACTTATCCACTAAAGAATATAGTAAATCAAGAGAAGCTCCTGCAATCTTCTCTACTGCTTCTCTTTGAAACCCACCCCGAAATACAAACATTTTTTTAAAAACATTTTTTTCTTCTCCAGTGAGAAAATTCCAAGATTGTTCAAACACTGCCCGCAGACTCCGATGGCGCTCAGGTACGTCACGCATCGAAGTAGCAAGGAAATCAATATTGTGTTCGATCTCCCCAAAAATTTCCTTGCAGGAAAGTACCCTTGTCCAGGAAGAAGCCAATTCGATCGCCAAGGGTAAACCATCAACCAACTGGCAAATACGAATCGCAAAAGCCCTCTCATTTTCTGAAAGAACAAAACCAGGACAAACCCTCTGTGCACTCTGTACAAATAATTGCACTGCATCGTAACCTTCTACCTTATCATCCTCATCACTTTTTGGAAACCGTAATCCATGAATTTCAACAACCCACTCTCCTTTTAAATTCAGACGCTCTCGAGAAGTAACGATGATCTTAATCTTAGGTGCAGCCGCCAGAATCTCTGCAAGGAATTCTGTACCATCGAGAAGATGTTCAAAATTATCCATCAGGATAAGTATCTCTTTCTCATGCAGATAGTTGATGAGTTGCATTTTTGGATCTTCCTGGCCGTAAAAGGAAAACCCAAGAAAATCTGCACACGTCGAAACAAGTAAATCTGATGAAGGTAGGGGAGCAAGTGGTACAAAATAGACACCATGTGCGAATGTTCCGATTTTTTCAGATGCAACCTTAATAGCTAATCGCGTTTTACCAATACCGCCAGGACCAACTAAGGTCAAAAGTCTGCATGACGGATCCTCGAGGCGTTTTTCAATCTCAGCCATTTCGTCTTTCCTGCCGACAAAAGGAGTAAGTTGAGGAGGCAAATTGTGGGAAATAGATGTTTTTCCTTCGGCTGGAACGGTTTCTTTCGGTAGTATAATTTCTTTTTCTATTACAAGTTTCTTACCACCCTCTTGTTTTAAAAAATCAAGAAAACTGCTGAAACCTTGAGTATAATCTTTTGAAAAATTAAATCCTTGAAGCGCAGGGATAATGACTGATTTTACCTCATGAGGGGGTACAAAAAACAGTGAAATGAACCTCACCTTCTTTTCTTTGAGCCCTTTGGAGATTATTGCATATGCTTCATCTCCTCCCACAGATGTTAAGTAGTTCTCAGTAAGGACACCCAATACATAATCTACCTGAGACAATGCGTCATCGATCTCTCTTAACCAAATATGACCTGGCCGTATGCATCGCTTATCAATCCAGATATCAATGTCTTGAGCTCTTAAATCCCTCTCCAACGTATCTGCATACTCTTTGCCATCATGCGTATATGATATAAAAACCTTCAACCACCCTCCTGGGTCATTACTGTTTCATCACAATTTTAAAGGTCGTCCCTTTGCCCCTTTTACTTTCTACATCAATTTTTGCATTATGTTGTTTCAGAATATTATGTGCAATGTAGAGACCCAGTCCTGTTCCACCTTTTTTTGTCGTAAAGTATGGTGTGAATATCTTTCTAATTTCATTTTCACTCATTCCTTCACCATTATCTATTATTTGAATTTCGATCTTTTTCTTGTGTTGAGCCAGTATCACTGAAAGCTCTCTCTGCCTATCTGTAATATTTGACAAGGATTCAACTGCGTTGAGCATAATATTCAATAGTGCTCTTTTAAAATCCTCCGCATTACCAATGACTTTTACATCTTCTGCAATCTCCTCTTTCAAGACAATTGCATTATCCTTTGTCTGTTCTCTCACTATATTTAATATATTATGGAATAATTCAGAGAGAGAAAACTCCTTTTTTTCGCTCATACGAGGCCGTGCAAGGCTCAAAAAATCGTTGAGTGTTTTATTGAGGGATTCAATCTCTTTTTTAATCGTCGTTGTCAAGCGAGAGTATTCCTTATCACTCGATGGAAACTCTCGTATCAATCTTTGTGTTGCAATAGAGAGACCATTGAGCGGATTTTTTATTTCGTGGGCAAAATTAGCAACCAAATTACCTAAAAACGTTAGTCGCTCTGATTCCTCTCGTTCTTTCTCAAACTCTCTAATTTTGGTAACATCACGGAGCACAGATATAACACCTGAGACGCGATTTTTCTCATCAAACAGTGGATAGGTAGCATACTGTATGATTTTATTAAAAACATTTTTTTCATTCACGATTTTTGCTCCACTGCGCAAGACTTTATCAACATCAAATGGATCATCCTTGAATAACGAAAAGTAGTCTTGATGTGAAAGCATCTTTTCTTCGAAAGAAGACATGTCTGAGAACATCTTATTTATCCCGGTAATAATTCCTTTATTATCAACCATGAGCACGGCATCTTCAACCGCACCTAACGTCTTGGTGAAGAGTTCTTTCAACCCGAGGTAAGACTGATATTTCATGAATAAGATAAACAGCACAAATCCTACACCAAAGAGGATGATAAAAAGAAGAATGAGTTGCCTCTCAGTCGACCGCATGTGACGATAATAATTATCAAGGCTAATGCCAATTCTGAATAGTCCAAAAGTTTCACCATCAATAATAAACGGACGAATCAATTCGAGAATATTCTCATTATTGAATTCTGTCATCCTGCTCGTTTCAACATTTTGTTCTATCGCACCAATCAAAGTAGAATCATCCTCAATTCGCGTGATGGTATGTATATTCGGCGTCGCAAAAATTATTCCCCGCTTATCCTGCAGGACAAGGTATTTCACCATCGGATTCATCGAGATCTGATTCATGATTTTATTAATGCCAACTTCCTGCCTGAATGCCTCGATATCCTCTGCAGACATTTCTACGTGGAATACTTTACTTTCTGTTCTATAGACGAAACGGAAATACTTCTTCCCCGCAACTGTAAAGTATTCAAAAAATATCACTTCATCTCGCGAGAAAATATCATCAATGATATTGTATGGATACCCTGAGGTAACTATTTTCTTTCTCGTCTGTGTATCGAAGACAACAATGGAATGTATACCAAAATGCTGCCGAATTTTCTCGAGAGTGTTTTTATTAAAATTCACAGATTCAATATAGTTACAGATATGTATCAATTTCTCAATATTCGTGTCTTCAAATCTGCCTTCAGCAAAGATTGAATTTTCCTGAGTCGATGCAACAATCGTTAAAAATGAACGAGCTTCATCTTTTATGAGATCGAGCATAATTCTACGGCTGTTAATGATACCGAGGGTCAAGAAAATACCGAGAATCACAAGAAGTATAATCGCCAACAAAAAATATCTTCTCGGTTTCATGAGAGTGCTTCTCCTATTTCTGCTGCATGGAAATTTATCCTTTCGAGATCACTCACCAGATCGACGTGAATCGTACTCGTCTCCAAACTCTCCTTCAACCCTCTGCGTAATCGTTCTAAGTGAAGTTCATTCAATTCCTTCGCCATCTTATGTCCAATTTCTTTCCGTGCTACAGCATCTCTTGCCAGTTTTCTATCTCTCGTGGCGAGTGCATCGATAGAAATTCTAAACGTGGCGAGTGCAAACTGATGCAGTTTCTCAATCTGTGCAAAACCTTCTTTTGAAAAAACGAAGCCAGCACTTATCTGTTTCTTGGCATACGCCATGAGGTTCTTAGAAATAACATCGCCAATATGTTCGATTTCATTGACTGCACCGAGGAGAGCACTGTGAAAACTCGAGAGTCTGCTATCCATCTCTCCTTCGCTAATTTTTGTGAGGTAGGGCGTAATCGTCTCTTCGAGTGAATCGACGGTATCATCCATCTCAACAATTTTTTTTCGTAAGTCATTATCTTTATGCTGGAACACTCTGATGGACTCTTCTAACATCGTTATCGTGATATCTGCCATGTATAAAATTTCTCGAGCAGCCTGTCCAAGAGCTATCGCTGGTGCGGAGAGAAATGCAGGATCGAGCCGGTGCATTTTCAACATTTCTTTTTTCGATTCTCGGACCACAGACTTCAAAAATGATGCAAAGGGATCTATCAATGGAAGGAATACAACTGCTGTAAATATATTGAAGAGTGTATGAAAATTAGCAATCTGTCGTGCAACATCGCCACCAATAACATGTATCACCGCAGGAATGAAATCAATGAAAGGGAAGAGTATAACGATAGCAATCGTGTTAAATAGAAAATGACCAAATGCTACTCGACGGCCATCGATAGTATTTGCAGAGAGGCATGCTGAGAACGTTGTCCCCAAATTTGCACCCATAATAAAGGGGATTGCTTGAGGAAAGGTTATCAATGAATCGAATGCCAAAATTAACACAATACCAATGGTAGCAGCACTCGAGCGCAAAATAAAAGCAAGAAGTGCAGCCATAACAATACCCAATACGGGATATGCAGCGATGCCTGCAATTGCAGAATTGAACGTCGGAAGATACTTGAGATTTGCCGTAGCAATTGACATCATTCGTAATGAAAAGAAGAGGAGTCCCAACCCAAATACTGCCTGACCGATGTTCCTCAATTTGGGAAAGAAGTGCATTGCAAAAAAACCAATACCAACGATGAGAATTGCGTAATCGAGGATTTTGAATGCAATAATCTGTACCGTGATCGTCGTGCCAATGTTAATCCCGAGAAGGACACCGAGGGCTTGTACAAACATGATGATGCCACTCGAGGCAAATCGAACCAAGAGAATTGAGCTCGCTGTACTCGAACCGAGGATAACCGTTACAAACACTCCAACGAGCAACGCCATAAAGCGGTGTTTGGTCAAAGAGAAGAGGAGATCACGCATCTTCGCTCCGGCAGCACGCACAAGACCTTTACTGCCGTAGTTCAAACCAAAAATAAACATGGCAAGCCCACCGAAGACTGAAAAAAAGAGAAAGAGTAACCAATTTTCCTGTAAGGCGATCTCTTTGAATATCAGATTCTCACCACGTGCTTCCGTAAGAACGTAATAGTTACCCTGCGTACCACCAAATGTTAATTCTGTCATGGCATAGCCATCACTATTAGTTGTATCGATATTTTTGCTCAGCACAGCGAACTTTTCCGTAATAATATTTTCTTTTGGTTCTTCAAGGATGGTAAACATAACCTGTATGTCTTTCAGAGGTCTGCCCTGATCATCAAGAGCCCTCACGACAATCGGTTTTTGCAATGTGTGAGCAACCACTCCAACCTGTGCATCACCTGAGATATCATTTCCTAGTGGGTCTTGTGCTTTTATGAGTGTGCTAACAGTAAAAAAGATGAGTAGTATGGTGGTCCCCACAAATAATAATAGTCGACAATACTAAGAAAGTCAAGCACAAAAGAATATTATTTTTATCTTGTTATTTACCTTTGATCATATATAATAGTCTAATAAGTAGCTGTTGAAGAATATGGAGAGGAGGCAAATAACATGGAAAAAATTAGAATAGGTTCAAAAATCCCAGTCTATCCTATGCCCATTGCACTCGTTGGTGCACACGTAGACAATAAGCCAAATTTTTTGACGGTTGCGTGGTGGAGTATGGTAAATTTCAAACCACCGCTCTTAGCTGTAGTAATCAACAAAGGTCACTATACGAATAACGGCATTAAGGAAAATAAAACATTCAGTGTTAATATTCCCTCATCAGATATGGTAAAAGCCACAGATTACTGCAGTACTGTATCTGGTTTTGAAGAAGATAAGTCTACATTGTTTAAAATATTCTATGGTGAACTCAAAACAGCACCGATGATTGAAGAAAGCCCGCTCAGTTGCGAATGCAAACTCATCCAGACAGTAGAGTTTGCTTCACATGAGGTCTTTATCGGCGAGATTGTCACAACGTATAGCGAGGAACAGTATTTGACGCATGAGAGGCCTGATATTAAAAAAATCAATCCGATACTCTACTCAATGTATGATAACAAATACTGGAAACTCGGAGAACATATTGGCGTCGCAATGCACATAGGAAAAAATTACAAGTAAAAAAGTATGCACAGGTAGTAGACAGCGTAAGGCGTATAGCGTAATGCGTGATGCGTATGGCGTATAGCGCAATGCGTAAAGCGTTCACAAATTCGTGTCCATTCGTATCTCATTATTCAAACTTGACAAAGATGTCACAATAAATATAGTTCAATGTTCAAGGAGGAATTCATGTCGAGATTGATTCAATATATTGTTTTAGTTATACTTGTATCAGCAACACAACTATTTGCCAATGATAGACCTGGCGCAGTATTTTTGAGTATTCCGCCAGGAGCAAAGGCAGTAGGTATGGGTTCGGCATTTACTGCATCGATTGAGGACCCAACTTTTTTATATTACAATCCAGGCGGTTTAGGACTATATGATAAATTTGGTTTTGTCGTCATGAACGATTTTTTGCCACCAGGTATAGGCAGGTTCGCAGAAGATAGAATCTACGATTTGCTGAACGCGGAGCAAGGATGGTTACCGGCTTTATATCCAGGAATGCAGTATATTTATGGCGCAATTATAATTCCCTACAATAAAATAGGTAATTTTGGATTTAGTTGTACTTATCTAAACACTGGTATAACAGAGGTCATTAACACAGAGGGAACATATTTAGGAAGTTATGAAACATATGATTATGCAGCAGGTTTATCCTATGGCAAAAAGATTTTCGACAAGCTGGGCATAGGTATAACAGCAAAATATATCTATTCTTATTTAGTCCCAAGTTGGGTATGGGAACAAATGCCAGAATTAGGCTTAGATAAAGGGGGAACTGCCAGTTCATTTGCCATGGATTGCGGTGCAATATATAGGATATGGGGTTTCGGTGTAGGTGCATCATTACAAAACCTTGGGCCGCGCATAGAATATTCAAGTGGCTCAAGTGATAGGTTGCCAACAAGAATAAGATGGGGCATATCATTGGAGCCCATTGTTATATTAGATTCATTACTATATTCCATACATGATTATCCTATTTTTAACATCCCTATCAATGAAATTTTTAATGTTAAGTTTAGTTATGATAGATCATATGATCCTCAACAAACAGACGATATCTGGAAGTGCTCAGGATGGGAATTCACTTTTCTAAAATATCTTTCTTATCGTCGTGGTTCTTTCATAATGGGCACGACCTCTGGTTTCGGTTTTAATCTTGGACATATAGAAGTAGATATCGCTAAATATTATTGGGATACGTACCATATCCAATTAACTTTGAATGCAGTCAAACCACCCGAAAGTATTAGAAATAATCAAACACTCAATTCAGTCTTCACAATAGCCTCTGCAGCAGTTGTGCCGGGTGGTGGGCAATTTTATAAAGGCGAAGGGATTAAAGCTTCTGCATTCTTTTTACCAAGTCTTTACCTTGGTGAATGTTACTTTTCATCAGATTCAAAAAGTACAAAAACTCTAACACTAATCGGTCTTGGTGCATTATATGTAGCATCGGCTGTTGAGGCATTATTAAATTGAATCCTGTAATTTAAATATCTTCTAATATACAAATACTCAGTCCATCACTCTGTCGTTAACTCATTCGTGTATATTCGTGCTTTTATTTGTGCCCATTCGTGCATCCATTCGTGTTAATTAGTGTCATAATTCGTCTAATGTTGACTTTACCAAAAAAATCGCTATTATTACAACCGGAGGTGCAATGAAGAGAGACTTCATATCAATGTTTGACCTCACGAAAGATGAGATGCATGAGATATTTGATTTAACAAAAAGATTGAAAGAATCACAGAAAAAAGGTGTCGAACATAAGATTCTCAAAGACAAAACACTGGCAATGGTTTTTGAAAAACCATCCTTGCGTACCAGAGTTACGTTTGAAACTGGTATGACGCAACTCGGTGGACATGCCATCTACCTCGCACCAGCTGACACTAAGCTCGGCACACGAGAATCAGTTCCTGATGCGGCAAAGAACCTCTCGCGCTGGGTAGACCTGATTATGGCTCGGGTATTTGCTCATAAAACAGTTGAACAATTAGCGAAAAATGCCGCAATTCCAGTGATTAATGGATTGTGTGATCTTGAGCACCCGTGCCAGGTCATGTGTGATTTATTTACGGTTATAGAGAAAAAAGGAAGTCTTAAAAACATTACCATTGCCTATATCGGTGATGGGAATAACGTCTGCAACTCCTTTATTGCTGCCTCGAGCGTGCTCAGATTCAAACTCGCTATTGCCACGCCACAAGGCTATGAACCGAGTAAAAACTATGTAGCCAAGAACAAAACCACACAACTAACCAATGATCCGGAAAAAGCAATCAATGATGCTGACATTATCTACACTGATGTCTGGGTATCGATGGGGCAGGAAAAAGAAGCAGAACAGAGGAAAAAAATATTTATGCCGTTTCAACTCAACAAAGAACTACTCCGAACCGCAAGAAAGAAATACTTGATTATGCACTGTCTACCAGCGCACCGAGGAGAAGAGATTACTGATGAGGTCATCGATGGACCACATTCAATTGTCTTTGACCAAGCAGAGAACCGTCTGCACATACAAAAAGCAATCATGGTGTGGCTGAGCCAGAAATCGTCGTAATAAACCCGCTGCATGACTCCACACCAAATAGTGTGTCTCTCGATATTCATTGCCGTATACGTTACAATATTACTATTCCATCAATATAAATCAATCGTTGCCTGGATCGGTGTGGCTGTCTTGGTACTGTTGGGTATTATGCCGCCATTCAAATTACTCCACTACATCAATTGGAATATTCTCGGCATTTTCTGGGGCAGCCTCGTCGTCGCTGAGCTCTTCATCTATTCGAGAATTCCTGCATATCTTGCTGAAATAATTATTGACCGATCCAAGAGTCTTGTCTGGGCAATAATCTGGCTCTCTGCATTCAGTGGCATCATATCTGCATTTGTCGAAAATATTGCCACGGTCTTGATTGTTGCACCCATTGCATTTGAGGTTTCACGTAAACTCAAGGTTTCACCAATACCGTTTATTCTCGGTATTTGCCTTTCATCTAATCTGCAGGGCACAGCGACCTTAGTCGGTGACCCACCGAGCATGATTCTGGCGAGTGCAACGAGAATGACCTTCAATGATTTTTTCTTTTTCCATGGTAAACCGAGTCTCTTTTTTGTAGTAGAATTTGCCGCAATTATTTCGCTCGCTGTCTTATATCTACTGTTCAGGAAATATAAACAATCAATTGCCAAGGTTACACCTGAAAAAATCGTCAGTCGGTTCCCTGGATTCTTATTGATCGGCCTCATTGCAGCCCTTGCAGTAACCTCATCAATGCCTGGGTTCATGGACTATCTTGGCGGTACTGTTTGTACAATCATTGGTTTTATTGGTATTATCTGGAGTCTCTTTTCGAAAAAAATCAAAACATTTCACATACTACGTGATACAGATTGGGAAACCTTTTTTTTCCTCGCTGCGATTTTTGCTCTCATCGGCTCATTAACCGAAACCGAAACGACAACAGCATTGGCAAATGCAGTAGGATCATTCACCGGCGGCAATTTAGTAATCACCTATCTTCTCCTCGTTATCTTTTCGGTTTTCATCTCTGCGTTTGTTGATAATGTACCCTATTTTGCAGCAATGGTCGGTGTCGTATCAATACTCTCAACATCGTATGGGTATCCGCTCTACCTCCTACTCTTCGGTACAATCATCGGAACAACAGTTGGCGGTAACATTACACCAATCGGTGCCGCAGCAAATATTGTAGCTGTTGGTTTGTTAAAAAAGAACGGCTATAAAATCACTCTGTTCGACTTTGCCAAGTTTGGCTTACCGTTTACCCTCGCCGCGGTTGCTGCCGCAGCCCTCTTTATTTGGATCTTCTGGAGCTAACGTCAATTTTTAGTCCTTGATTATTTTTAATCAGTACATATAATTATCTCAATGGACTTTACAGACATAGACTTAAAATCGGTACTCCATACCATAATTAAAAATCCCATTCGAAAGATATTCGCCATAATCTTTGCATTTGGACTATGGTTTTATGTATCAATAGATAAGAATTACAACTACCAGAGAGCAATAGAGATAGAGTATATTAATATACCGAATTCTCTCATAATGATAGATTCTGTCCCAAGCATCGACGTGCGATTCACTGGTCGTGGTGGTACGCTCTTCAGTATCTGGGCAGCACCGCCAAAGGCACAGTGTGACCTCAGAGATGGTACATTGGGGAAAAATGCAATCGCAGTGCGTGACCTCACCATACCAGCTGGTTTCGGTTTCATTTCAGTTAGCTATCCTACGACGAAAGCAATCGACATAGTCTTAGACAAAAAAATCACAAAAAAGATGAAAGTTACTGTGCCAATCAAAAGAATGGAAAAAGGTGACTATTCGGTAAGTGCCGTTACTGTGCTCGATACAGTTGCAGTAATTGGACCACAGGAAATTATCAGTAGTGTGACGGAGTTAGTAACCGAATCCCTCGATGTCAAAATTCAAGACACGCCATTTACAAAAGAGGTAAAGGTTATAAATCCATCACCATTATTGCAACTTTCACGAAACACGATCGTGGTGAAAGTTGAATTCGAACTGGCAGCAGAAAAATCGTTTACCAACATACCTCTCAAACTCATTTATTCTCCCAACCAGAAAGTCAGTTCAGAAAAAATAACCCTCGATACCCTGGTGGTGAGGGGGCCGAAGAGTAGAATAGCAACACTCGCGGAACAGGATATCGAGGTAAGAATAACACTAACAAAACTATCGCCGGGGAATTATGAACTTCCTGCTCAAGTCATGCTGCCTAACTACATGAAGCCAATCTACTCGCGACCACAAAAATTTAAAGTCAAAATATACTAATTGACCCAAAAAACAAAAAACCTCCTGCGGCTTATTTTATTATTTCTCATATCGCGATTAATTATTTATGCCCTCGGGATCCACTTCAACACTACGCCACTTACGTGGTATTTTCAATACTTAGATCCTATTGATTTAAGATTACACCTTTTCCAAAGCCTCTTTTATCTCCACAGTCAACCGCCTGGATTTAATCTTTTCCTTGGCCTCGTTCTCAATGTAGTGCCTGGTTACGAAGTAATGATTTTCCATATAACCTACATCACAATGGGCCTCATAGTTACGCTCATTCTCTTTATGGTATTAACTAAATTTAATATATCACCGTCTGTTGCCTTTAGTATCTGCCTATTCTTCGCTGTTAGCCCACCGGTCATCCTCTATGAGAACTGGCTTTTTTATACCTACCCAGTATTTTTTCTATTACTCCTCTCGGCGTTTTTTCTCTATAAATTTATAGAGAACTCGCGCATGAGTTATGTGTTCTTCTTTTTCGTATCTTGTGCACTGATTGTCTTAACGAGAACACTCTTCCAAGCAATCTGGTTTTTATTTATTTTCATCGGACTCCTTTTTTTCAACCGAAGAAATGCAAAAAAAATCTTTTTAGCAGCGTTGGTACCATTTGTGTTTATTGCATTTTTCTATATAAAAAATTATGTAATCTTCAAAGAAGCGAGTCTGAGCTCTTGGCTTGGTATGAATCTCATTAAAATGACATTTACCATACCGCAGAGTACGTTACAATCGGCAGTCGAACGCGGTGAGGTGTCTGAGATCGCACTGATAAAGCCGTTTCGCGATCCGGAAGTCTATAGAGAATATGCTAACTTTGATACGATCACAGGTATTCCGGCACTGGACAAAGAGTACAAATCCACAGGTGCCATCAACTTCAACCACGTCAGTTATATTTCTATATCGCGGATGTACTATACTGCAGCAATATTTCTTATAAAAAAATTCCCGTGGTACTATGGGTTCTCTATCATTAAGGCTTTTTATACTTATTTACAACCGTGCTCATCTTTTCAAGAATCACCTAATACGGAAAAACTTAAAGTATGGACTCATATTTATGAATACTATGTACTCGGAAATATTTTAGAAAAAATCTGGACCACCACCTATACAAATAGATTTAATCAACAGCGGAAAATCCATGTAAATTTTCTCTTTATCTTCATCCCAATTATCTATGCATGGGGGATTGTACTCGCAATCAGAGGGAAGAAACTCTTTGGTTTCACGGAAAGTCAAGCATTACTGATAAAGTATATGATGTTTAATATTCTCTATACTATGTTCATTGGTAATTTTATTGAGGCAGGTGAAAATATGAGATTCAGGTTTTTAATCGTACCATTCATTTATATCCTTATTGCACTTTTTATAAAACACATTATATCCCGTAAAACTTGACAAATATTATTTTTCAGGATATAATCTAAAGAACGAACTCGGTATCATATTGAATTACGCGAGGATGGCGGAATTGGGAGACGCACTGGATTTAGGATCCAGCCCCTTTTTGGGATGGGGGTTCAAATCCCCCTCCTCGCATAGTGGGGAGGTAATGTTTGGAATACGAAGTAGCTGTTGATAATGAATTAGAAAAAGAAATTGAGATTTCGATTTCCTCGAATGAACTCGATGTTCTCATTGATCAAGAAACGGATAAATTACGAAAAAAAGCAGAAATAAAAGGCTTCAGGAAAGGACGGG
>LJNI01000133.1 GCA_001303225.1 candidate division TA06 bacterium DG_78
AAACATTTCCGAACCCGACGCATTCTACGACAACGATTCAGTATACCCTGACAGAATCAGCCCACGTTATTCTAAAAATATATAATGTGCTCGGACAAGAAGTAAAGACACTGGTAAATGAAACGCAGACCCGAGGTCCGAAGACATTTCTATGGGATGGCAGAGATAACCAGGGAAGGATGCTCGGTTCAGGAATCTATTTCTGCAGATTACACGCTGGAGACTTCGGACAGTCGAGAAAAGTTATCTGGGTTAAGTAACCAGTAATCTTTTTAAAAAAATTACAAAAAAAAGGGAGTGACAGACACTCCCTTTTTCGTTGAAAAACCCATCACCTTATTAACAACAATTTCTTAGTCGTAGTATAGTGTGCTACCTCTAATTTCACAAAGTAAACACCACTTGGAAGTTTATTGCCGTTTTCGTCAATTCCCCTCCAGATGATTGGACTCTTTGGTTGATCAAAAATTTTTACCGCTCTTCCACTGATATCGTAAATTCGTAATTCGAAATCACTGACATCTAGTATCTGGAATCTAATATCTGTCTTTTGTCGGAATGGATTCGGGCTGATTTCTAAAACAGCGGTAATATTGGAGATGATCTCATATTCTTTGATACCTGGGCTTGCAAGCCACGGGTCAAAATCAACGTAGTCACTCACTGTATCACCAAGACCACCAGGGTTTGCTGTAGGATGATATGGACCAGTTGCATCACCCCACCAATTATTTTCGGCATTGGTAGTGACACTCGGTTCAGCATTCAAAACTCCACAGCCTACATTGTCTATGATATCATTGTAGTAAATTGTTGGATTTGTAGGCCAGCCACAAACAATACCATGGTTGCTATTGTTTGTTATGAGATTATGGTGAATTGAGGCAGTACAGTTTTCTCCCATCCATATACCACCACCACCATCGTTACTAAACCCAGGTGCTATGTTATCTGTTATTATGTTATGAGAAATAGTGGGGCTAGAAGAGCCCGTAGAGATACCGCCTCCATATAAAGCTGTATTGCCATCAATTGTATTGTGCGTAACGGTTGGTGAAGCATTGTAAATTTCAACTCCTCCGCCTGCGTCGGTTATTGTATTATCGGTGATTGTATTGTACGATATTATTGCGTTACTACCCTCCTCGCATTCAACTCCTCCGGCATAGGTGGCTGTGTTGCCGATGACTATATTATTTATGATGGTAGGTGAAGATGCATTGGTGCAGTAGATTCCGCCTCCCATGTGTCCCCAAGGCGATACTGTTCCGGATCCACTGGTAATAGTAAATCCATCCAGCACTGAAGATGTGTTCTCACCATTCTTGAAAAGAACCACACTGCCTGAGTCAGGGTGTGCAGGACTGCTACCGTCAATTATTGTGGTATCTGCACCATGTTCACTTTTTACCGTAATCGCCATGTCCTTGAAGTTAATATTCTCAATATAGGTTCCTGGTCCTACGAGCACAGTGTCACCGGTTGAGCATGAGTCGATGCCTGCCTGAATAGAGTTGAGTGTTGAGTCTGGGTGTACATACCACGTGGTTGCTTGTGCTACGCAAAAGAGTAGCAATAACGTACCTATCCCTCCTATGAACTTACTACTTTTGTCCATCTCTCCTCCTCTCCGCGTGTCGCGGTCCTGCGTCCAGAATGAATAATAATTACAAAATTATATAGAATAAGTTAAATTATGATGTACAATTATAGGATAAGAGTACGGGGAGTCAATACAGATTGTCAGCTGTTCATGTGTACTTAAACCTCAGTACAAAATAAAAAAAATCTTGGCACAAGCCGAGAACAAAGAATTTAATTTGTAAATCACTCTCTCACGAATATTGGCTAACCAACACTCAGATAGTAAATTCAACTGTTGATACTTTATGGATTTTAGATATACTCATTTCCTGGAAAGTCTTCTAATGTGAAGGAGGAGGTATAGTATGTATAAATATATAATTATTAGTCTAATTCTTTTGATCAGTTGGACCGTGGCTCCAGCTGATACTGGTGACAATAGCGAGCACAGCTTGGGCTGGGCACTCGACATCGCCAACGAGGTGAGAGATGCTAAGATGCCCGGAGCCAAACTTGAAGAAATCCTGGGATCGGTTGATGAAAACGGTGTGATCACTACATCAGAAGAAACAAATGAATGGACATTTAATTACTACCTGCAACGTGGAGAAAACTACGATGGCCTTGGTGTAACAGTTTATTATAATGGTTCAACTTTTAGTTGGGATCATGGTTCTCTCTACAATGTTGAGATTCTGTCGTACGAGGATGCTAAACCCTGGGTACAGAAAGCTGACGGAGAAGTAGGTAATATCAAGTTTGCATACCGTAGTGTTCAGGTTATGGCTGATTACGATGATATCTATGCAGATGTAGATATCACAGTCTATGTCTATTATAATACTCCTGATGGCGACTTGGTAGCGTATGTAATCCTCGATGCTGATACAAAAGATATCATATTTGTTGAACTAGCCCCATAAAGATTAATTATTTATCCACAGTGTCAAAAACTTCTTTAATTGACTGGAGAAATAAAATCACTATACTTATGCAGCCCTGACGTTTCTTCGAAACGTTAGTACGCTCAATTTTGCGATCAAATCGCAGATTTCCCCGACACAGAGGTCGGGATGCTCAACTTTCTATCCACATCAAAGATGTGGGGAAAGTTGGCAGAGTAATGAAATTTTATTTGCAGCGCCCGTAGCTCAATTGGATAGAGCGGCGGATTCCGGATCCGCAGGTTGCGCGTTCGAATCGCGCCGGGCGTGTTCCGCCAGAGGCGGAACATCGATTACGGTGATTGAATAAAAAATGATTACAGTGATTAACGAAATTTGATGGCAGTGATAATAGGAAGAGGTAGGATTGAAGAAAAAAAGTATTTATGTTGATGATTTACTAACAAAGAAGATAATTGATGCGTGCTATGATGTTCATAATAAGCTTGGTCCAGGGTTTGTTGAAAAAATTTATTTAAAAGCACTCAAACATGCGCTTGATAAAGTTGGTGTAGATTATACTGCAGAAAAGGAATTTCACGTTTCATTCAACGGTGAAAAGGTTGGTAAGTTTCGAGTTGATTTAGTTGTTGAAGGCAAGGTAATTGTTGAACTAAAATCGACAGAAGGTTCACTTCCCAAAATCTTTGAATCCCAGGTCATTTCGTATTTAAAGGCTTCTGGTCTAAAAGTTGGTTTATTAGTTAATTTTGGTAATCGCCAATGCGTTATAAGGCGTTTAGTCATATCACCGTAATCAGTGATGCGTAGCATCTTATCACTGTAATCGAATTGCGCAGCAACGAAAGGAGCGCAGCAATGGAGTTTTACGAAGTAATTAAGGAAAGAAAGAGTGTACGAAAGTATAAACCTGATCCAATACCAGATGACGTCTTAAACCGCATTCTCGAAGCAGGTCGTATTGCACCCTCTGCAAAAAATATCCAGCCCTGGCACTTTGTCGTGATACAGAATCCTGAAATTAAAGAAATGGTTGCTGAGGCGTGTCGCGGACAGCGTTTCATGGCTGAAGCGCCAGTTATTATTTGCGGTTGCGCTCTGGAAGACATTGCCTGGGGCAGGATGGGTGGTTATATGAGTTCATTTGCGGTCGATCTTGCGATTGCTATGGAACATATGATTCTCGCAGCAACAAACGAAGGGCTCGGTACTTGTTGGGTCGGTGCGTTTGTTGAAAAGGACGTGAAGAAGATTTTAAAGATTCCTGATAATGTGCGGGTCGTGGCGCTCACGCCAGTTGGTTATCCTGCAGAAGTACCAAGAGATAGAGGACGGAAACTGTTAAAGGATATTGTGTCGTACGATAAATATTGAAAGCGTACGGCGTCCCGCTGAAATATGCTTCGCATTTCACGGGATAAATATTATGAAAAGTACACTTGGTTTTAAAAATTATATCTAACTATTGCTGTGGCTCTGCCAGTCTTTTCATCAAAATCAATAATTACACAATTTGCTACAATATCTCCTTTTGCGGTTTTAAATTTTTGTGGTATTGAAAGTGTAAAATAGTTTATTACATCTTTTTTTGTAACACCGATGACCGAATCAGTAGCACCGACCATACCGACATCAGTGATATAGGCAGTTTTATTGTTCATAATATATTCGTCAGCGGTCTGGACATGGGTGTGAGTGCCGATGAAACCGGTTGCGAATTCTGAGAGATAAAAGCTGAGTGCCTTTTTTTCACTCGTTGCCTCAGCATGAAAGTCGACAAAAATATTTTTTGTTTCTTTATATATTTTTTGACAGATAATTTTTCCAACTTTGAACGGATCTTCTAATGCGTTCATGAAAACACGGCCTTCGAGATTGATGACACCAATTTTTATATTCTTTTTTTCATACACATAATATCCACGACCTGGAATACCCTCAGGATAATTGGCAGGCCGCAGTAACCGTGTTTCTGCATCGAGATAGGGATATACTTCTTTATATTTCCAGACATGGTTACCTGTAGTAATGCAATCAACACCTGCTTCGAATAATTCTTTGGCAGTTTTTTCTGTGATACCGATACCACCAGCGAGATTTTCACCCTGGGCAATGGTAAAGAATATGTTTTCTTTTTTTGTAATTTCAGGAAGTGCTGAACAGATTTTTTTCCTGCCAGAACTGGCGACGATGTCACCAATAAAAACCAATTTCATTGCTTTCGATTACGGTGATAAAGAAAGATGATTACGGAGATAGGGGTTATTACTATAGTCATTATTTACAATATTTTTGCTAGGGAGTCTATGTATGTGTCAATTTCTTCTTTACTCCTCTTTTCAGTGACCGCGATGAGCATGTAGTGTTTTAACTTCTCGTCAAACATCGAAAGTGGTACGCCACCAAATATTTTATACTCGAGAAGTTTATCGATCACCTCATGAGTCGGCTTCTCAGTTTCAACGATAAATTCTTTGAAAAACTCCTGTTCATAGGCAGGTTTTATATGTTTTAATTCTTTTATTTTGTCGTATAAATAATGACTCTTAGAAACACAGAGGTTAGCAACATCAACCATTCCTTGTTTACCCAAGCTACATAAATAAATGAGAGAACTCAATGCACACAAAGCCTCATTCGTACATATGTTCGACGTTGCCTTTTCCCGTCTAATGTGCTGTTCGCGGGTCTGTAAGGTCAGTACATACCCTCGTTTACCATCAATATCTGTTGTCTCACCGACAATACGTCCAGGCAATTTACGAACATAATCCATTTTCGCAGCAAAAATGCCGAGCAGAGGACCACCAAAACTCTGGGGTATACCCATTGCCTGACCTTCACCAACAACAATATCAGCATTGTATTCACCAGGTGGCTTTACGACACCCAGGGATAGTGGATCAACCACTGAAACCAGAAGCGCACCTCTGTCATGCACCATTTTTTCGATATCTGGCATCGCTTCTAGAAACCCGTAGAAATTGGGATGTTGAATACAGATACAGCTCGTTTCATTATCGAGCAAATCTTTGAGTGCGTTCAGATCAGTGAGACCGTTTTTTGATGGACACTGCACAAGTTCAACACAACACTCTTGAGTATATGTTTTAACAACCTGCTGATAGAATGGATGAATAAGTTCAGAGAGAATGACCTTTGCTTTGCCGGTGATGTCATTCGCCATGTGGCACGCTTCAGCGAGAGCTGACCCTCCATCGTACATCGAGGCATTGGCAACGTCCATCCCGGTGAGTTCACATATCACAGTTTGATACTCAAATATCGACTGGAGGGTACCTTGGGAAACTTCAGCCTGATACGGCGTATAGGCAGTGTAAAATTCACTTCTCGAAATGATCGTATCGACGATCGAAGGTATATAGTGATCATAGATACCCGCACCCAAAAATGTAATATGATCTGTGCTAGTAAGATTTTTGCCAGCTAACTGTTTTAAGATATTTCTGATTTCATGCTCACTTACTGCCGGTGGTAACTGTATTTTCTGGTGATGTTGTAGTTCTTTAGGAATTATTGCATCGAGTAGTTCTTGAAATGAAGAGACTCCCAGTTTTTTCAGGATCTCTTGTTCATCCTGTGGTGTAAGTGGTAAGTAGTGCATTAATGTTTAGCGATGAGTTCCTTATACTGGTCAGGTGAAAGAAGATTCTCATATTCTTTCGGATCTGCAACCTTTACCTTGTAGAGCCAACCTTCACCATACGGATCCTTATTTATTATTGAAGGGTCAGCGATAACCTTGTCATTTACTTCAGTCACTTCACCACTAACAGCACCATACAGATCAGTCA
>LJNI01000134.1 GCA_001303225.1 candidate division TA06 bacterium DG_78
CATAAAGTATGATATCATATTTACTGGTTGTATGGCAACTGATGATGCTTATTCTCAAGTTGGCGTTACGCTCGCAGAACTACTTGGAATACCACATGCTACTTTGGTTACTAAAATTGAAGTAACGGATAATAAAGTGCATGCTCATCGTGAGCTTGAGGGTGGTTTACTTGAACATTTAGAATTAACCATCCCTGCCCTATTCACTATTCAAACCGGCATAAATGAACCACGATACGCATCACTCATTGCGATAAGAAGGGCAGCAAGAAAAGAAATAAAGGTAATTGGTAAGTCAGAACTTTCTCCTGAAAATATCCAACCAAATTCAAATATTGAAGAACTATTCATTCCGCCTGTTAGCAAACGAGCGGAAATCTTAACCGGAAGTATGGATGAGATCTCGATTAAGCTTACAGGGATTATCAAAGAAAAAGGATTAATCTAAGGAGGAATGATGGCGGATATCTTTGCATTAGTTGAACACCGACAAGGCGTTATCAGAGATATTACTTATGAATTGTTGACGTGTGGTAAAAAGATTGCAGAAAAGCAAAATACACAACTTACTGCCGTACTTTTTGGTCACAAAACAGAACCATTGCTTGAAAAATTAAAATCATATGCACACCATATTGTGGTTGTTGATAATGAACTTTATAAGGAATTTAATGCTGAAACCTATCAAATTACTCTCGCAGATATTTTAAAGAAAAAAAGCCCAATGTTGACCATAATCGGACACACTGCATTCGGTTGGGACCTCTGTCCAGCACTCGCCTCACAGATGAATACACCGTTTACTACGGACTGTCTTGATATTGAAATCACCGATAATAAATTGAAAGTAATAAGACAGATGTTTGACGGAAAATTAAATGCCCGTGTCATATTAAAAGAAAATCCTTCTTATATGATAACTGTTCGAAGCGGTTCTTTCCCTGCTGAACAAGGTAATTTAAGTGCTGAAATCGAAAAGATCGATGCACCTATAGGTGCTGAGCCTGATTATAGAAAATTTATTGAATATATCGAAGCAGCAATCGGTGAAGTAGACATCACGAAGGCTGATGTTTTAGTTGGTATAGGCAGAGGAATAAAGGAGCAAACAAATATTCCGGTTATCGAAGACTTTGCCAAGGCAATTGGTGGAGTACTTTCCTGCTCACGGCCTATCGTTGACGCTGGTTGGTTACCAAAAGATAGGCAGGTTGGATCTTCAGGGAAAACAGTAAAGCCAAAACTCTACATTGCATTGGGTATTTCTGGTGCATTTCAGCATATCGTCGGTATGAAGGCATCAGATATAATTATTGCAGTCAATAAAGACCCGAATGCACCAATATTTAATGAGGCTGATTATGGTATTGTTGATGACCTCTTTAAGGTCGTACCGGCTCTCAAGGAAAAAATATTGGAAGTAAAACAAGCGAAAGGCTGAGATTTAGTAATGTCCGCAGAGCACACAGAAAAATCGCAGAACCGCAAAATTATTCCACGGCTTTTGCGAAAATTTTCTGCGGATTCTGAGGAAACCGAGCGGGGCGAGCAGATTTATGAGTAATGTAATTACGATAAACCCAGATATACGTGAAACGATTATTGAAGCGGGCGGCGATGATGTCATCAAATGTTATCAATGTGGTAAATGCATGGCTTCATGTCCTTGGAATCTTTTAAAAAAAATTAATTACACTACGTATCGCTTCTGCCAGAGAATAAAACTTGGAGCCATAATAGAGAGCGAGGACAAAGAAGAAATTGCCACAGATACAATCGATGTATTCAGATGTGTCGGCTGTGATAGTTGTCGCTATGAATGCCCCCGTGGCGTCAGTTTATCTGATGTCCTACGTGCAGTACGCAGGATTCTCGTCGATTTTGGTTCATATCCTGCTGAACTCAAAAGTGTTGTAACACGGCTTTATAACTCAGGTAATCCGCTTGGCGAACCCGCAGAAAAAAGAACAGATTGGGCAACTGGATTAGATATCCCGCAGTTCAACGAATCTCTTGATTATCTCTACTTCCCATGTTGTGTTCCTGCGTATGATACTCGAGCAAAAAATGTTGCGCAATCGACCGCAAAGATTTTGAAGAAAGCTGGCGTCTCCTTTGGTATTATTGGTAAAGAAGAATTCTGCTGTGCTGAAGCAGTCCGCAGAGTCGGTGCTGAAAAGGTATTCCAGACAGCAGTTAGGAATAATACTGAGCTATTTAAGAAAAAGGGTGTAAAGAAAGTGATTACTACCTCTCCCCACTGTTTTTTAACATTTAAGAAAGAATATCCTGAATATTATGACAAATTCGACGCACTGCATGTGACTCAACTCTTTGCTCAATTAATGAAAGCAAAGAAGATTATACCTCAGAAAGAAGTTAACAAAACTGTGGTGTATCATGATCCGTGTACACTCGGTCGTCAGATGGAAGTGTATGAAGAACCGCGTGAGGTACTCAAAAGTATTCCTGGATTAAAACTTGTAGAAGTCCCAATGTTCAACAGAGAATTCAGTGTCTGTTGTGGTGGTGGCGCAATGGGACTGTGGCGTGATTGGCCAGAGGATGAACGGCTTGCAAATTTCAGATTACATCAGATTCTGAAAACAGGTGCTGACGTAGTTGCTGTTGCCTGTCCCTACTGCCTCCAGATGTTCGAAGAAACTATAAAATCGATGGGATTAGAATTACCAGTAATGGATATCTCAGAAATTCTTTACGAGTCACTCGGGAATAAGTAATTTTATATGATATTGTGAATACACCTCACAACCTGAATCCTCAATTAATAGATGAGTATAACAAATGCTATGAAAAAGGATTTGAATTGCTATCAAAGTATGCAATACTACAGAACTCCAGCAGACAGCAACATCATTCCCTTGACCGTACTCAATTAAAAGAGGTTATTTCAAACTTATCTCGATGTATTGCGATTCATCCAAGTGCATGGAGTGCTATGTGGGGGCTTGGTAAAACGTATCAAGTTCTAGATTCTCACGACAAATCATTATATTGGTTTGAGGAAGCCCTGAAAATCGAAAAAAACAACCCAGATGTATATCGAGAAGCCACAATTGAAGCATTGAGTCTTGGAAATTCAGAAAAGGCAATTATGTACTCAGAAAAAGCTCTCAGTCTTGCACCAAACAATGCTGGTATATTAGCAAATCATGCTTTGGCATTACTACTTAATAGACAAGGCGATGAAGCACTAAAAACTATTAAAAAAGCTTGTGAACTCGACCCAAATGACAAAATTAGTAAAAATGTTTTGTCTTACATCGAAGATATTGTAAGCGGCCGCAAAGAATATCCATTTAGGATATAGATATTTATGAATCACTTATTACAAACTAAAAATGAAGGGGGGGTATGATGCCGGTATACCTTTGGGGTGTGATTGGTTGTGTCACGGGATTAATACTAGCCACAATAATTATATATCGACGTAAACCTGACTTTTGGTACAGAATCTTGGTGGGTTTGCTCGTTGCTTTATGGTTTTTATCTGCCATAGCAATTCTCAGGTTTTTTTGGGGTCAGGCAATTATAATTGTTGTATTCGAGATTGTTGCATTTGCCGTGCTTGTTGTGCTTGTAAATTTATTAGAAAAACACATTGCGTATAAAATTGCTACCAGATGGTGCAATAAGGAATTCAGCGGCAATCCTGACTCGATGTCATTAATACTCACAGGTTTTAGATTCCAAAAGACTTTTAAAAACAGTAAGACTGTCAGGGTACAGAGAGATGATACTTCTTGGATATTGATTATATCTCTTAATGAATTGAAGGTTGTTTCTGTAAAGAAGGAGTAATTTTGTGAAGGTTGTTTGTAATTCAATAAAATTTTTAAGGATAGAATAGAAAAACTAAAAGGAAGCGAGGTATACTATGGAACATAAAAAAATAGTAAGATTGGCAGGTTATTGGTTTGCAATCCTTCCTCCGTTTTTTATTATACTCTTCGAATTAATGACAATGTACTTTGAATATCCAACAATCCTACGCGAGCCAGCCGGTAAAATTTTAGAATTGTATTTGACAAAAATGCCGACCATCGTCGTATATGCGTATTTACTCTTGTTTGCCAGCTTCCTCTTTGTGCCTTTGAGTGTCATAGCGTATAATCTCTTCAACACCGGGAAGAAATCCATTCTGCTGCAAATTGGTACAGTTATCGGGATAATTGCTGGTTCGATGAACGCCCTTGCTTTTTTCAGATGGGTCTGGTTAGTGCCCAATTTGTCGTACATCTACACTGACCCTACCGTAAGTCAGGCAACAAGAGATGCAGCCGTAGTTACCTTTGAATCTTTTCATATTTATGCTGGTGTCTCAATTGGAGAACTCTTTGGTATGAATTTGTTAGGCATATGGGGCATCGTCATTGCAATTATGCTGTTAAGATCTTCACTTATCAAACAATGGCTGGCATGGATAGGAATTATCCTGGCAGCACTTATCGTAGCAGGGGCCTTTCAAGTATTTGGTATCAAGGCTGCTGGAACTATCGTAGCCATAAGCGCTAATATTTGGGCAGCATGGATGGTCGTTATTGGCATTACCCTAATAGTGAAGGCAAGTAAAATGAAATAGGAGGATGCATGAATAACTTCAGCACTATTGTCGTAATCATGATTATTGTATTGTTTGGCTCTCCATACGCACAGAAAAGTGTCACTGAAGCAACTCAGATGATGCCTGAAATCGTTGACATGGGTGAAATGACCGTAGTCGGTCTCTCCAGCCTCGTGAGCATGAAGTGCAATCTCATCCACCAGCTGTGGGAGCGATTTGCACTACGCGAAAAGGAAGTAAAAAATATTGCGATACCTGGTGTTGCTTTGGAAGTTGCTTTTGATATGAAGAAAGTATCAAAAGAGGGAGAGAGAGAAGATTGGCTCTTCTTCGATGTCGTCGGTCTACCGGTTAAGAACACAAAAAATATTCCTGAAGGTATGACATTCAAAAAAGTTCCGGCTCATAAATACGCAAAGTTTGTGCACAAAGGACCCATATCAAAAATAATGGAAACATACAATTACATTTATCAAGAATGGTTACCACAATCAGGATACGAATTTGATTGGGCAGCATGTGAGGTAGAGTGGTATGACGAGCGTTTTACGATCGAGAGTGAAGATTCAGAATTTGATATCTACATTCCGATAAAAGAATTGAAGCAATAATGGACTTTTTTTATTATGGCTAACACCGATAATACACGCTCAACTAACTTCATCCACGAAATCATCGAGGAAGATTTGAAAACAAATAAATATGGTGGCAAGGTCCATACGCGCTTTCCTCCAGAGCCGAATGGCTATCTCCATATCGGCCATGCCAAAGCAATCTGTATCAATTTTAGTACGGCTGAAAAATACAACGGCTTATACAATCTGAGATTCGATGATTCTAACCCTATTAAAGAAAAACAGGAGTATATCGATGCAATCAAAAAAGATATTCGCTGGCTCGGCTTTGACTGGGAAGACAGAGAATACTATGCCTCTGACTATTTTAATCAGCTCTACGAATGGGCAATTCAACTTATTAAAAAGGGTAAGGCGTATGTTGATGATTTGAGTGCAGAAGAGATCAGAGAACATCGCGGTACCCTGACTGCACCGGGTAAAAATAGTCCTTATCGTAACCGTTCTGTCGAAGAAAATCTTGATATCTTCGAACGTATGAAGGCTGGTGAATTTCCTGATGGTGCAAAAGTACTCCGCGCTAAGATCGATATGGCTGCGCCAAACATTAATATGCGCGACCCGGTGATGTACCGAATACTTCATGAACCGCATCACCGACAAGGCGATACATGGTGCATTTACCCAACCTATGACTGGACTCACGGACAATCAGATTCTATCGAAGGTATTACCCATTCACTCTGCTCTCTTGAATTCGAAGACCACCGACCTCTCTATGATTGGTTCCTCAACCAATTAGGTATTCACCATCCACAACAGATCGAATTTGCGCGTCTCAATCTCAGTTATACTATTATGAGTAAGAGACGGCTTCTCCAATTAGTAAAAGATGAACATGTCACAGGTTGGGACGACCCACGTATGCCTACCCTATCAGGCCTGCGACGCAGGGGTTACACACCTGAAGCAGTCAGAAATTTTCTAGAACGGGTTGGAGTAGCAAAAGCAGATAGCATCATT
>LJNI01000023.1 GCA_001303225.1 candidate division TA06 bacterium DG_78
GGAAGCACTCTCTTTGCTAAAGAGTTTTTTTGAGAAAAGAAGAAAGAAAAAAAGGAAATCCTGATTCTTACTTTCGAAAAATTCAGCATCCCAACTTCTTTGCCAGGAAAAGCCAGGACGTACCCCTCACGGTGTAGGCAGATATGATCACTGAATGTGATCGCCGAGTCGGGGGGATTAAAGGTATCCATGAAGAATTTGGTTTTTTATAAAATTCTTCATGGATGTAAGGGGGTGTCCCCCTTACGGAGAGATGGCCGAGTGGACGAAGGCGCGCGACTCGAAATCGCGTATTCCGAAAGGAATCGGGGGTTCAAATCCCTCTCTCTCCGTTTCCACCTTCGGTGGAATCGATACCAGTGATTACAAAAAGATGACAGTGATATAATTATTATTTACGACACCAGATGGTACTTTAGCCGTAATATTAGGTCTTGCAGTCGGGGGTTTCCCGTTTTTATCATTATAAAAAAATATTAAGGAAACGGGATCCTCGTACAATAATCAAAATCGCAGATTTTGTATTGTGCGGGATTGATTACGCAGATGGAAAAAAACGTAAAGCGTACAGCGTGTAGTACAACAAAAAAGGGGTGGCTAGCCACCCCTTTTTTGTTGGAAAAGGTTATGTTTATAGATTGACTGGTATTCTTACACCCCCCTGTACATGGAACCACGTGTCAGAGACACTGTCACCAACTTCAGGGCTAGTACTCTTTAAATTGATGCCGCCTTCGAGATATGCACCGAAGCCACCAAACATGAATTCAGCACCGATACCGCCATCCAGTGTTAATACTGAACCACCATCGCCCATATATAACACGTGGAACGGAATATACGGCTGCACCATGCCTGCCATCGGAATATATATTAAGACAGCAGCATCAACGCCAGTGCCAAACATGTAAAAAGTGCCACCCTCTTCATCTGGTATCAAATCTAACGCCACCAAGCCGATACGGAAGCCGAGAATCGGTAATGGCTTACACATAACATCAGCGACTACTGATGGATAAGAAAAGGTTGAGTCTGGTAATGCACCGGGGTGGCTTATGGTGTAACGGCCACCAAGACCAAACGAGAGACCGTATAGACCACTTAACATGGAAGCAGCTATTGCTATAGCAAAGAGCTTTTTCATTATACCTCCTTTTCTCATTTTGCTATTATATTTAGCATTCTTATTTTGTCAATAGCTAAATTTAATTGTGCTATTATAGCGAGCATTTTTTGTTTGTCAAGGGTCAACTTCATTATACTGAGTGCGTATTGTAGTAACCAACAACTCACTCGAAACAAGTATACTGAGATTGATAAAATAGAGCCGCCACCGACCACTGATTTTTCTCGTTATTAAGAGTTTCGAACCATCTGTCGAAATTCGAGGATTCCAGTCTGGATGGGTATTGTAGGTAAGTCGAATAAGGAATTTACTGTGTACATCCATTTGGTAAATTTCCCACTCACCACTCTGTTTTGATTTGAAGTATAACTTGTCATTAAAGAGCAGTGGATCATTATCATCTGATGGACCCGCAAAGAGCACTTTTTCATTCCTTCCATCTTTCGTCATGATATATATGTCTTCACTTTTATCTCTCTTCGAAGAGAAAATTATCCATTCACCATCTGGAGAAAATTTTGGGAATCCGTCCCAGTACTTATTCCGAGTGAGTCGAGAAATTTTCTTATCGGTGAGATTCATTTTGTATATTTCCCATCCATCATCTCTGTAGGACAAAAAGACGATCTCTTGTCCATCTGGTGAAAATGATGGAGAAAAATCTTCTGTCGTATTGTCGGTGAGTTTTTCAGTAGTCAGTTCATTCATGTCGAAGAGATAGAGTTCCTCATCTCCATCGCGGTTTGAAACAAAAATGAGATGTTCACCAGTTGGAGAGAATTCAGGGTCAGTGTTCATGCCACCGCTGATAATTCTTTTTACAATAGTGCCATCGAGTTTTATTAAGTAAATGTCAGCAAAGTCTTGTTTTGCCGCAGCGACTGCGATCAATTCACCATTGGGACTAAACGTTCCTCGGAATTGGTGTTTTTTTGCCATAGGTATAATACTTGAAGGATAGGGTTCTATTTTAAGATAATTTGCCATCATTTCCTTGAGGTGAACATCGTCTTTCAGGGTTGAGCCGAGTTCGTCAAGTTTTATGTAATAATGAAGTGCCTGTTGAACAGAATCCATATAGGCATATACTCGGGAAAGGTGGTAATGAATTTCAGGGTTGAGAGAGTCTTCAGTCAACGCAGTGGTGAGCGACTGGACTGCCTTGGTATACTCACCGCGTTTCAGATACTCGATTCCTTTTTCTAAGTGCGTCTTTCGGGCACACCTAAGCTGGACTAACATGGTGATGCCCATGATACAGATGATGGTATATATTATTCGTCTGCCGAATAAAGTTCGAGATTTAGCAAACACAATTTTTTTCATATTTCCTCGCATTTTTATACATTTTTATACCCTCCTTGAGCGCAATGGTTACGCCTGAGGCGTCAGCCCTATTGGTCCCTGCGATGTCGAGTGCTGCACCATGCAGAGGTGAAAGTCTAATAATCGGTAGCCCCATGGTAAAATTGAGCCCATTCTTTTTAGATTTAAGGTAGATCATTGCCTGGTCATGGAACATTGCCAGGAATGCATCAAAGTGACGATCGAATAGTGAGTCTGCAGGATAAGGACCCTCTGCATGTATCCCACGTCTCTGTGCCATGGCAACACCTTGCTTTATTTTTTCATCTTCACCCAGACTAAATTCGAAGGCATGGGGATTGAGAGCGCAGACACCGATCGTTGGATTGGTGAGTCCGAAATATTTTTTCATACCCCAGTTGAGTAACATTATTTTCTCGACGATAACAGCAGGAGTAATTTTCCTGAAGAGACGGCGTAGCGGTACATGAGTCGTGACGAGCATGATCTTTTTATGTTTTGCCATGCCGACCATACCGTACTTATTGACACGAAAATACTGCGCGAGGTATTCTGTGTGCCCGATGAAACCAGGGATCAGAGACTTCATTGTCTCTTTCACAATTGGTAGTGTGATGATTATATCTACATTGTATTGAAGTGCACTGATGATGGATTGCAATGCTACAGTAGCCGTCTTCTTTGTTGTCTTACTGTATTGAAAGGGCACGTTACCTACGCAATCGACTATAAAACTTTTGATTTTCCTGTAGTGCTGCACGAGACGCATATCACGCGCCGTCGTTTCTAAAATTTTTTTATTGCCAAATATGAAAATACCTTTGGGATCTCTCATTGTGGCGAGCGCTTTTAGGATAATTTCAGGACCAATACCTGCTGGATCACCGAGTGTAATACCAATCATTGTATTTCTTCGTAATACAAATCAGTGTGATCTTTTCTTACATTACCTGTGGGTATTTGCAAGACTTTTATTTGTTTTATGCCATGAGGCGTTTCGATTTCAATACGATCTCCCGTCATTACAGATTTAGAGGGTTTGCTCGGTCTCCCATTGAGTTTTATTAACTGTCTTTCACACATTGCCTTCACCTCTGCGCGTTTATTGAAAATTAATGTTTTCTTCAAATACTGATCGATACGCATGGATAATTATAAAAAATTAGGTGCTGATGTCAACACCAACAGCAAAATTTTAGATGGTGATTAGCGCAATATTCTGTTAGGTGCATAAATTCTAAATCCGAAGCACTAAATCCTAAGCCCCGTACAATCCCTGTGGGATTTGTACGGGGTAAACAAATTCAAATCATCAAAATGCAAAATCCGAAACAAAATATTTTAATTTTTGAACATTGGAATTTGAAATTTAGATATTGTTTAGAATTTCGGATTTTTGCCGAAAATTACAAAATCTTTAATTTTGATAAATTTTCGAGCATCCTCCCCTACGGGACCTTGGGCAAAAATCTTATTTCATTTCATCTCAAAGATTTTTGGGAGAGATTAGTATTTTCTTAATGTGGCATGTATGAGTGCTTTATGGTAAAGATACTGCGAAATATATTTTTATACACATCTGGATTTTCTCTCTGTAGTGTTGTTAAAAATTCTCTCACCTCCTCACGTTTTGATTCTTCAAAATAAGGACATATATTTTTCTGTTGAGGCAGATTAAAAGCCTGTGCAAGTTTATTAATAGTTTCTTTCGCGAAATAGTAGAGCGGACGAATGAAGAAAAACCTTCCTTGAATCACTGATTGTTTCGGAACAAGCGTAGATATTTCTGCGTTGTACATCATGTTAAGAAGAATAGTTTCTGCGGCATCTTCTTTGTGATGAGCGAGGGCAATTTGGAAAATACTCAAACTGTCGGCAAGCTCCAGAAGTTTTCTTCTCCTCTCACGGGAGCACATATAACACTTATGTGTACGTTGTTTAATATTTTTATTTATGTCTATTGTAACGATGGTGTAGGGTATATTGTATTTTTTTAAAAATTTCTCTACTATCTGTACATTCCACTGCGGAAATTGTGGGTGTATGTGACACGCATGAATTTCCCACCCTTGGTGGTATTGTTTGTTATATTCGACGAGCAATGTGAGGAGCACGAGGCTATCAACACCGCCAGATGTGCCAACGAGCACCCTTGAGTTTTTGTCTAAAAATCCATGCCGCCTTATTGCATGCCTCATCAACATGAGACCGGCGGTAATTAATTTTCTGTTTTCTGAAGTTTCAAGTGGCAATTATCTCAGTACGATTAACTGCCG
Organism: candidate division TA06 bacterium DG_78; assembly: GCA_001303225.1. Classification (GTDB taxonomy): domain Bacteria; phylum Hydrothermota; class Tepidihabitantia; order SM23-42; family SM23-42; genus DG-78. The sequence continues at coordinate 4,729 of LJNI01000023.1, forward strand.
AATTGCAACGCCTTTTATTGATTCGAGCCGATAAAAATAGACACCATTGGGAACAAGATGGCCACTTTCGTCGTCTGCATTCCATATTATTTGATGAGTTCCCTTTGGATAGTATCCTCTGGCGATTACCTTGACTGGTTCACCGATAAGGTTGTAGACTGTTATGGTTAAGCTGAGCGGCTGGTTAATGGTAAATTCAATTTTCGTGTAGTTATCGACAGGGTTAGGAGTATTCTTGTTGAGCACAATGATATCACCCTTCTCGTCTCGACTAACACTAGATAAGATTTTCAGTGTTTTATCGAGCTGATCGAAAAGGATGAGATTATTGTTTGTTGGATTATTCAAGATCTTTGAATTAGGTGATAGATGGGTGATATCGATCTTGCGTTTAAAATTGCCATCAGTGTTCAACACAACTATTGAATCAGAAAAGAGGACAAACAGATTACCGCTTTGGTCTGCAGTAAAGTCAAGGATATTCTGTGAAGCACTGTAAAGGAGCTCGCCGGTGTAGTTTTCAGTATTTATGTACGTACCACCACTCCATGAGTAAATACGATTATTGTCCAGCGTGAAAAAAGGAGTTTCGGTACTACTATAATTGGCAGCCGGGATGATGCTGAATTTGTCAGCTCGGGTACTGATTGTACCCACTATTTTTTCTTCGGTAACAAAGGTTAATTGTTCTGGCTCAAGGGTTATGAAAATCCGCTTATTATCTGCGGTCGCGACGCTTATCTGGTTCGGGCTGTTGAGTGTCGTTTTTATCGGTTGGGCAAGGTCTTCCCTAGCAGGGTCGAGCATACTCAGCCGGTTCAGGTTATCGACAATATAAATGTAATCATCTGCTGCGAGAATCTTACCACCTTGAATTTCCTGAACCAGAAGCGGACTCTTTGATGTCCCTTCGAGCTTCAGTATTGATGATGCGGAGAGAATCCAGATCTCTCCAGAATAATTAGTGGTCAGGTCGTTGACCTGAATGCCTTTCGGCAGTATAATCTCGCCACTCTGTTGCCAATCGCCAAGGGCGAGGCACGTAAAAAAAAGTACCACGAATAATTTTTTCATAGACCTCCTTGTAGACTACCCCAGGTTTCTTCATAATTAATTATATATATAATATCAAAATTGTCAAGACCCTGTACGAATGATTCCAGTGATGAAAAATAGATTACAGTGATATATCAGGGCTTGATTATCTGTAAATTTAATGTATAATGTTGTCAGCGAACTGTAGAGGAGAAACATATGCTAAAAAACTTGATTAAGAAGAAAAAAGCAAAGATTGGGATAATTGGTCTTGGCTATGTTGGCCTTCCTCTGGCGGCCGAGATTGCAAAAAAAGGCTTTACCGTCATTGGCATAGATATCGATAGAAAACAGGTGCGACGGGTAAACAGAGGGTATTCTGTTGTAAATGATGTCGATTCCCAGACACTGAAGATGTTAGTCAAGAGTGGCAAAATAGAGGCAACGACGAGTCCCCGCGTCCTGAAAACATGCGACATCATCCTCATTTGTGTTCCAACGCCGGTGAATGTGAATAAAGAACCTGATTTAGGACCGGTTATCAAGAGCACGCGTGAAATAAAACGCACCTTGCGGAGAGGTCAGCTCGTCATCTTGAAGAGCACTACGTATCCTGAGACAACCGAGGGTGTTATACTACCAATCCTGCACGAAACAGGTTTAAAGGTTGGGAGAGACTTCTACCTCGCGTTCTGTCCAGAAAGAATCGACCCAGGAAATAAAAAGTATGGACTTATGAATACACCAACGGTCATAGGCGGAGTGACAAAAAACTGTACAACTTTGGCAACTCAATTTTACCGCGAATTTACTGGTAAGGTTTATCCTGTGTCTTCGGCAAAAGTTGCTGAGATGACCAAATTATTGGAGAATACCTTTAGAAACGTTAATATCGCTTTAGTAAATGAATTTGCGCAACTCTGTGAAAGGATGGGTGGTATTGATGTTTGGGAAGTCATCGAGGCAGCAAAGACAAAGCCTTTTGGCTTCATGCCGTTCTATCCTGGGCCAGGCGTGGGAGGGCACTGCATACCGATAGATCCCTATTATCTATCCTGGAAGGCGCGAGAATATGATTTTCATACGGTCTTCATTGAACTCTCTGCTCGCGTGAATGAGGAAATGCCTTATTTTGTGGTTAATAAGACCATCGATGCATTGAGCGCATCCGGCATGTGTCCACGTAAGGCGAAGGTGCTCATCCTCGGCATGGCGTTCAAAAAAGATATCTCTGACTCGAGAGATTCACCAGCCATAAAGGTGTATCAAATCATTAAGCCGAGAATTGCAGTCTTAAAATATAATGATCCTTTTGTATCACAACTCTCTCTCGAAAATAAAATAATTAGATCAGTACGATTGAATGCGAGGGAGTTGAAAAAATATGATGCGGTTCTTCTCCTCACTGACCACTCGGTCTATGACTATAATTTCATTGTAAAGCATTCACGACTCATTGTCGATACAAGAAACGCAATAAAAAAGAGGAGTTCTCGAGTAAAGAGATTAGGGTCCAGGTAGGCTTTCCCGGCATTAAAACCTACCGGCCACGACCCGGAGGTCGCGACCGGGAGGGGAAATTCTACTAATTAGACAATCAATTTTGTTTTGTGGTTTATCCCACACCATAGTATACTCAAACAAACGTATTTGTCAATAGGTGGCAATGCTGTAATTTTGCGAAAAAACCTCTATTTATCGACGAAAAGATCCTGTTGCGATAGCTTTGCCCGCTTGAGTTTTCTAACGCTAAAGACCTCTCCTTCCTCAAAGTCACTGAGTACCTTCTTTGCCCTCTTGATGACTGATTCAGGAAGACCGGCAAGCCGTGCCACTTGGATTCCATACGATTGATCACTCGGGCCAGGACTCATCTTCCGCAAAAAGATGATTTCGTCACCCCACTCTTTCACGAGAAAATTATAGTTTTTAACACCATTCAGAAAATCTTCGATCCGCGTTAATTCATGGAAGTGCGTTGCAAAGAGGGTTCTCGGTTTTTTATTGTTGTGGAGAAATTCCACAACTGCCCAGGCGAGCGCGAGGCCGTCATAGGTTGAAGTTCCCCTACCTACCTCATCCAAAATGACCAGGCTCTGTTCTGATACATTATGTAAGATATTAGCAGTCTCCATCATTTCTGCCAGAAATGTGCTTACTCCTCTGGAAATATCGTCTGAAGCACCAATACGTGTGAAGATTTTATCAACAATGCCAATAGTTGCCTCTTTTGCTGGTATAAAACTGCCCACCTGTGCCATGATCGTGATGAGTGCCACTTGCCGAAGGTATGTCGATTTCCCTGCCATATTTGGACCGGTGATGATGAGAATCTGATTGCCCTGTCTATCCAGGGATGTATCGTTCGGAATGAACGAACCCTTTTCTGTTATCCGTTCAACGACTGGATGACGACCTTCGTTAATAATGATTTTATAGTCATGTGTCATCTGGGGTCTCGTATAGTTATGGAGTGCGGCGTTCTGAGCAAAACTCTGGAGAACGTCTAACAGCGAAATTGCTTTTGTAGTTTCTAAAATGGCATCGCTACTCTCTGCGACTTTTTCGCGAACGGCAACATACAACTCATATTCAAGATTTTTTATTTTCTCTTCGGCACCGAGAATTTTTTGTTCAAACTCCTTCAGTTCGGGCGTGTAGAATCTCTCAGCATTGGCGAGTGTCTGTTTTCTAATATAATTTTCAGGAACGAGATGAAGATTCGGCTTCGTGACATTGATGTAGTAGCCAAATACCGTATTGTACGCAACTTTTAGCGATGTAATACCAGTTCTCTTTTTTTCTGTTTCTTCGAATTGCAGGAGCCACTGTTTACCACCGCGTGCAATTTCTTTTAATTCGTCGAGCTCTTTTGAATAGCCCTTTTTAATAATCCCACCTTCATCCAGGGTTGCTGGTGGTTCAGAGACGATTGCTTCATCAAGTACCTGCACTACATTTGTAAACGTGTTGATCCGGGCATGAATATCTTTCACAATTGTGCTCGTGCATCCCTCGATCATCTCTTTTATTTTTGGGAAATGCTGCAGCGAGAGCTTTAATGCTACCATTTCTCTCGGCAATATCCGCTGACAAGCGAGCCGGGCAGTAATACGCTCAACATCATTCAGTGACTTGAGTATACTTCTCAATTCCTGACGCAAAAATTCTTTATTTTTCATTTCATCGATACCATCGAACCGGTCTTCTATTCGTGTCATGTCAATGAGTGGCTCAAGGAGCTCGCTGCGGAGTCTTCTTTTTCCAAAAGCAGTGAGACAGCTATCCATAATACCGAGGAGTGTTTTTGATTCGTCACCATGGATATTTTCAAAAATTTCCAAATTCTTTCGTGTCATTGAATCGAGATAGAGTGAATTCTTTGCTTCAAAGAGAGCTATTTTATTGATATGGCTGAGAGACGATTTTTGATTTTCCGCAACATAATAGAGGAGTGCGCCAGCTGCACCAATGCCGAGTTTACGACCCTCAATGCCAAAACCATCTAAGGCAATGACCCTGAGGTGGTCAAGCAGTTTCTTGTACGCAATTTCATAGATAAAGTGATATCCATCAAGGTGGGTGAGGGGAAGATCCGTCTTGAGTTCAATACCTTCAGGTATAATTACCTCTTTTACTTCTCTCCGTAGGAGTATTTCTTGTAGGAGTTCTGTATCGACCTCGCCACATGAGAATTCACCACTCGTCACATCACAGAAGGCAATACCGGTACGTTTCTCATCAGGTAGACAGGCAGCTAAAAAGAGTGACTTTTTCTCATCGAGCAGTGATGGTCGTAAAATTGTGCCTGGTGTGATAACTTCGACAACATCACGGGCAACCAGTTTTTTATCTTTGCTGGCAGGTTCAAGTTGTTCACATATTGCCACTTTGAGCCCATGTGATACGAGCTTTGCAATATAATTCTCGCTCGCTTTTATAGGAACGCCAGCAAGTGGTACTTTTACACCTTTGCTGATGGTCTTCGCAGTGAGCGCTATGCCGAGGTACGAGCTCGCGCGCTTCGCGTCGTCATAGTAGAATTCATAAAAATCACCGACGCGGAAGAGAAGTAACGTATCTTTATATTTATTTTTTATTTTTTGGTACTGTTCCAGGAGAGGAGTTAATTGCATGGAGGATAGCTAACCACGCAGCAGTATCGATTGATATTAGTACCCCTTAACGACATTCCCTTTTATTCCTAATGAATCGAGTATAAGGGAGAATGCCTTAGCTCCTTCGAGGGTCTCGAATTGTCCGACCCATACTCGAAAATAGGTATTACCCTTCACGACTGCCTCAACAATCTTTACATTGAGTCCTTTCTTTGTTAGTTCCTCGTGCAACGCTTGGGCATTTGCTTTTTCCCGATATGAACCGACCTGCACTGTAAAGTATTCATCGCCTGTTGCACCTGTGGTCTGAGGAATAATTTGAGCGGCACGCTCACTCCATATAGATCGTGGAAAGGAGGTTTTCAATTGCTCAAAGAATTGTAACCCTGCCTCTTTTTGTCCACCATTTATATGCGCAACTCCAAGCCAGAAAAGAGTTTCATCTTTTACCTGAGTATCAGGGAATTTTTGTAATAGTTCATTTAATGCTGCGATAGCACTTTTATACTTTTCACGAGCGATATCAATCTTCGCGATTTCCAAGTACGATATATCTGCATATCGTGATGAAGAATAATTATTTATTACTTCATTGTAATATAGGAGTGCCGCATCTGGACTCATTGATAGTCTACCCATATAATAGTATGCTTCAGCAATTCTCGGATTATTTTTTTGTTTGATCACTTCTTTAAATATCTCTTCGGCTCGGTCAAACTGAAAAGAGTTAAATAGCCTTATCGCTTCGTCAATATTATTTGCAATAAGGAGAAGCGGAATTATAAGTAGGGCAAAAATGATTCTATGGCGTGGCATTTTGGACACATGAATACAAATGTATCAATTTCATATCCACACTTTTGGCATTTAAATTGGCGGTTGCTTATGGTTTTTTCCATCTCGACTATTTCATTTTTTATTAATTCATCATCGATCATGAATTTAAGCAGCGAGAATCTTGGTAGGAGTGTTGTGGGATTCTTTTCAGCGAGCCGATGATAGACGTCTTTCGTTGCTTCGATATCGTTTTTCTTTTCATAAAGATCTGCGAGGGCAAATCCGACTGAAAAGTTTTCTGGATGTTGAGCAAGTACATCTTCATAGATAGAAATAATTTTGTCAAATGAGCCGAGTTCAAAAAAGACCTTCTCGCATTGGGAAATAATTAAAAAGATGTGCTCGGGGTGATGGTCTACGATCTTCAGGTAGTGTTCTTTTGCCTTCTTGAGATCACCGTGCCGCTCAAAATAATTTGCGATGTTGTAGTGGGTAGTGAGTGATGTGGGTGAGATTTTGAGCGCTTTTTTAAAGATGTTGAAAATTTCTTTTCTACCCTCATCATCACCTTCGGCAAGTGTCCGTAATTTATTGTTTGCCAGTGATGTGTAGTAGTAGGCAAGCCTATTTTCATCTCTGGGTTTGAATGCTCGGTCTTCGTAGACAGAAATACAACCACTGTAGTCTTCCATATCCTCATAAATTTTGAGCATCATATTCCGTGCCCGCGTATCGTTTTTGTCAATTTTGAGGATTTCTTTTAAATATGCGATTGCCTTGTTCATCCTGTTCACCTCGAGAAAATCGTGTACGAGGGCATAATAGACTTCCTTTTCGACTTTCTTTTTTAGTAGTGCACGAACTGTGAGCGACTGATGAATCTGGATTGCCTTGGAAATGTCGCCTTTTTTCCTGTAGAGATCACCCAATTTGATGTAGGCGTCAATGAGGTCGCTATCAATGCGGACTGCCTCTTTGAATTTTTTCATTGCCACATCGTCATTGTGGTCTAACAGGGCAATGAGTGCTTCAAGATAGGGCGTGTAGCCAGTAATTTTGCGGCGCTGCTGATGGATGTAAAAGTAGACTATAATGGCAACGATAGCACCAATAGTGATAACTAACAGGATCATTTTTCCTCCTCAAATGGCAGATTTCTGAGGGCACTCAATTCTTGTTTTAACTCTTTATTCTCCTTATTCGCCCGATAGAGATAAGTTCTCAAAACAATTTCATCAGCGAGGGCAAAGATGAGGACAAAGACCATACCGGCTACGAATGCATAGAGGCAGACCATCGAGAGAGAAATATCGAAAATTCTGTGGCCAAATAAATCAACATCAACTTTTGTCTGGGAGTTGAGGATCATGAATCCAATTAAAAAACCTATGACAACGACGGCAAATATTAATCCCACAATTCGCATTGGACCTCCTTATTAATCATATACATAATAGAGGATTTGTCAACACTGGATTACTAAAATACTGGGAATTCATAGGCTTTTTACTGCTTGACTGATGGTGTTTTGTGGTTATCATTAAGGTATGGATAAAGAGAGGAGATTCTTCTTAAAGAAGACAATAGGAGTTTTGTATGGCGGGTGGTCATCAGAGAGAGAAATATCTATTGGTTCGGGAAAATGCGTTATGCAGGCTCTGAGAAGACAAGGTTTTAAAGTAAGGGGGATCGATGTTGATAAAAACTTCATGAGAAAGCTCAGAGGATGTGATGTTTTTTTCATCGCCTTGCACGGGAAACCCGGCGAAGATGGAACAGTACAAGGTGTTCTCGATTTTCTCGGATTACCGTATACGGGTTCAGGCGTCATGGGATCAGCGATCGGTATGGATAAGATTACCTCGAAGGATTTATTTGTCGCTAACGGAATTCCTACCCCTGATTTCTGCTATGAAAGAACAATCGACATTAATGAAATTATTGTAAAGTTAGATCTTCCAGTCGTCGAAAAGCCACGGAGAGAAGGCTCGAGTGTCGGGATTACTATTATCGAAACCAAAGCTGATTTGACGAGGATAATAAAAAAGAAACGACGTACACACAAGGATACCTTTTTCGAAAAATACATTCCCGGTATGACGGCAACGTGTGGCATATTAAATGATGTACCTTTGCCAGTACTCGAAATTGCTCCGAAGCGGCGAAAATTTTATGATTATAAATCGAAGTATACAAAGGGAATGACTGAATACATTGTTCCCGCTCGCATCCCAGATAAACAGTACAGAGAAATACAGAACTACGCACTCGCCGCACATTCTGCAATAGGTGCTCATGGATTTTCACGGGTAGACTTTGTGTTGGATGAAGAAAATAACCCTTATGTATTAGAGGTCAACACAATTCCAGGGCTCTTAGCTGGATCAAATTTGCCGCTTGAGGCAGCGGCAAATGGCCTCAGTTATGATCAACTTTGTTTTGAAATTCTTAAAACTTCGCTGAAGAGATTCTGATTTTTAGTTAACGGAGAGTATCTGTTATCACTTTATTGAAAGCAAAGATACTAAAAATACCGCCCGTATGAATAAAGATGACCTTTTTATACCTATTCTCTTTTACATGGTTGAGCATTCCATAGAAGGCCTTTCCTGTGTACACTGGTTCTAAGATGATTCCTAATTTCGCAACGCACTTTATGGTCTTTAATGCTTCAGGATAAGGGATACCGTAACCATCACCAACATAGCCATCTACAAGATGTATGTCTTTGCGAGCAACGTTTATTGGAAAATTAAATGTATGTATTGCATCAGTGCATATTTTAGAAATCTTTTCCTCGAAATATTCAACAGTGTCGCAGATAATTATTCCGTGCAGATGTACCGCAAGTCGACATAATTTTTTACCAAGTAATAAACCTGCATACGTGCCACCTGAGCCAACTGCACAATACACTGCATCAATTCTCTGTCTCTTGATGAAATCTGCCATTTCTCGCATACAATCAAGGTACCCCAGAGAGCCAATTTCATTCGAACCACCCTCAGGGATACTATACGGCTTTCTCCCTTTCTTTCTTAATATCCGAGCATATTGCGCCATAACTGCTAAACGTCGTTGATACTGCTCAGGTGTAATGTACGTGATTTTTGCACCTAATAATATATCGAGCAGTAGATTTCCTGTGTAGATTTTGCATGGTTTCTTGCGGACGCGAAGCAGCAGATGGCATTCAAAACCACATTGCTGTGCGAATACGGCAGTTGTTCGACAGTGATTTGACTGAACTGGACCACAGGTAATAATCGTATCACATTTCTTTCTCTTCATGTCGGCAATGAGGTACTCGAGTTTACGAGCCTTATTGCCCGAGATGAGGAGGCCATTCAGATCATCGCGCTTTAAGAAGATCCTCACAGGGGTCTTTAGCCCTCGTAATTCCTCGATTGGTGTTGTGGTGGTGATCCTCACTGGTTTTAAGATAGCCACAGAACTATTATAGTTATTTTAAAATCAAATTCAATATACTATTTATCACTGAAGCAATTGACATCGGGAATATGCTTGTTATAATGAACAAATGAATCTCAAGAAAAAATTACACAGGGGTAGAAAACAGAATATCGAGTTTATTGGTTTAAAAAAATATATACATAAGGAGCGTTCCGAGATTATAAAAAATTTGATAGTGCCGGTCATAGAGAGAGAGCTCGGTAAAAATCTTATTGCGATCGCAGCTGATGGTTCGTATGCGAGAAACGAAGATACTGATTTTTCAGACATCGAGTTGGTGATTTTTGTAAAGGATAGAACACAACTCCCGAGAGGTTTTGGTAAAATCATCGATGGCATTTTGATCGAAGGATTGTTTGTGACAGAACAGGAGTATTATCAAAATACACTGGACGTCAATGAGGAGTGGTATCTTGCTGGTTCAGATCGACTGAAGGCACTCACGAATCCTCCGTTTATTCAAAAAGTGCGGCGATATAAAGTGAAACACCTAAGAGAAAAATGCTTCAAGCAGGCACACGAGATGCTCTTCGGAGTTCAAGAATCGTTTGGGAAGTTATTCACTGCAATAAAAAACAAAAATAAAGAAAATCTTTTTCCGATAGTAGCAGATGCTGTTATGCAGGTATTAAAACTAATGGCGTACCTCAATGAAACGCCGTACCGAACACTCGGTAGTTTCGTCACACAGGCGAAAGGATTTACCATGAAGCCGGATGGATTTGATGAGTTCATAACGATTATAATTAATGGCAGATACGTGGATTTAAAACTATTAGAAAAGAGAAGCACAAAACTCTTTGCTGGTACAGAGCAACTTTTTGTAAAAAAAATGGGACCGGATATTTATGATTCACATTTGGTGCATATTACACAGAAGTGAATATGTGAATGTAAAACAATATTATACACTGAGATAAGGAGGAATAGAAGTATGAAATTATACAAACTTATTATGATAACTGCAATCATTATTCTGTCCGCCTCCCGTATCGTCAGAGCAGAAAATGTAACCGATCCTTACACAATACTAAATAAACACTTCGAAACAATGGGTGGATTGGATGCGGTGAAGGCAGAGGAGACGGTTTATGCCGAAGGAATAGTTGTCATTGAAGGAACTGGATTGCAAGGACCTTTTAAACAGTGGGTAGCAAAACCTCTCTTTAGTAGAGAGGAAGTCGATCTGGAAGTCATACGGCAGCTCTCCGGAGACAATGGACAACTTAGTTGGATAGTGGATGCTAATGGAAAATTACATATTGAAAAGGATGAGGATGCGCTCAAACGAAGAGAAGTAAAAAAGTTATTAGCAGAATATGACCATTTAAACCCAGAATCTCAGTATTTCACCTTAACCTTTGACGGGATAGAAAAAGTCGGCACTTTTGAGTGCTATGTTATCACAATGACGAATACTATTAACGAAGATGTGAAAAAAGACTTTTACGATACCGTACAGTACTCCTTAGTAAAGACTATTGATATACATCCTGATGAAGAAATTCACACTATCTATACAGATTACCGTGATGTGAATGGTGTTAAACATGCGTTCAAAGAGACACAGGAAATCTTTCCTATTGGGCAGAGGGTATTAGTAACTATTAGTAAATATGAAATAAACGTACCGATCGCCAGTGCTGTTTTTGAACCACCAGACTACGATGTCGAGGATTTTCATTTTACCCATGGGGAGAGTGCCGAAAACATTCCTTTCCAATTTATTGAAAACCATATTTCCCTGTTGGTAAACATCGGAGGCAAAGAACGACTGTGGATTCTGGATACCGGTGCTGGCAAGTCAGTTATCGATGCTCAGTTTGCAAAAGAGCTCGGGCTGACACTAGAGGGCACGATGAAAGGAGTAGGAATCGGTCGTATCGTTGAGGTTTCTTTAACGACACTTCCTGCATTCAGCCTCGATGGTCTACTCATAGATAAGCAGAACATCGCTGCGATCGATGTTCATCCATTACTCAAGAGACTTCTCGACATCGATGTCTTCGGTATTCTCGGTTACGATTTTTTATCGCGGTTTACTACAAAAATTGATTATGCGCATAATACTATTTCATTCTACCACCCAGACAGATTTGACTACACGGGAACCGGTGTTCTAATGGATGCGCCACTCGATCATAACACATTTGTTGTACCGATGGCAGTCGATGGTACATATTCTGGGAAATGGCTGCTCGATTTAGGAGCAACTGGGTTAACATTTCATTATCCTTTTGCCGAAGATCATAATCTATTAACCCTGCCAGGTATTGACCACATTGGGTTTGGTGCTGGTGGAGCTTTTCCATCACGTATTTCACAATTCGATTCTATCGAGATCGCAGGATTCACAATCATGAACCCGCTGATTTCAATTCCACGGGAAAAAGGAGAGGGAGCTTTTGCATCAAAAGAAAAAATTGGGAATATTGGTAATACACTCCTCCGTCACTTTGTGCTCTACCTTGATTATAAGAAACAGCAAATAATTCTCGAGAAAGGTGATGATTTTAGCACACAATTCCCTCGCGATAAGTGTGGTTTACAAATGGTCCGTACTGAAGATGGCGCTGGCTATGAGGTATTGTTCGTTGCCGATAATACCCCGGCTGAAAAAGCAGGCTTTAAAAAAGGTGATATTATCAAAGCGATCAACGGAATCAGCGTATTGCATTTTGATGGACTCGTTGCGATTCGCAATTTATTTAGAGAAGAAGTCGGCACCCAGTATAGAATAGGCATCTTACGAAGTGGAGAACCCATAGAACTCACCACAGAGCTACAGGAACTGTGGTAGTATGTTGTTTTTGAAAGGAGGTTTGGTATGTTTATAGTAGGTATTCTTATCATTATCGGTCTCATTTTTTTCAGACAGAGTTATCGTGTGAGACCTGAGGATGTTCGTATTGAAGAAAAATTGAGGGTGAGATCGTATGTTACCTTTGGTGGTGGTGCACTTGCTGCGTTTCTCATCATTGCATCGCTCATTCGCATTGTACCGCCTGGTTCGGTTGGTGTTCAGATTCTCTTTGGAAAAGTATTGACCGGTTCGACACTCTCAGAAGGACTGAATGTCGTCAATCCATTCGTTAATCTTGAGATTATGAGTATTAGGACTCAGGCGTATACCATGTCTATCGCACCAGAAGAAGGGCAACAGTATGGTGATGATGCTATTACATCGCTCACCAAGGACGGACTCGAGGTGAAGATGGATTTGACGGTCTGGTATCACCTCATGAAGTCAGAAGCAGCAAACGTTTTTCAAAAAATCGGTAGCGACTATGTTGCAAAGATCGTTCGGCCAGCAGCACGAACTGCAATCAGAAATACGGCGGTAAGATTTTTAGCAATTGAAATTTATTCAGAGAAGCGAGAAGAAGTACAGAATGAAATTACCAGGTCGTTAAAAATTGATTTTGAAGAGCGGGGAATTGTACTCGAAAAGGTACTCCTGAGGAATATCACTTTGCCAGCAAAGGTCAAGAATGCAATTGAGGCGAAACTCGAGGCTGATCAGGATGCACAAAAGATGGAGTTTGTACTCCTGAAAGAAGAGAAAGAGGCAGAACGGAAGAAGATCGAGGCATCAGGTATTGCTGAGGCGCAACGAATTATTGCCCAGTCATTAATCGGTGAGCGCGGACGGGCATACCTCTCATGGAAATACCTCGAGAATCTGCGGAGTCTCTATCAGTCACCGAATAATACAATCGTCATTTCTCCCTTTGACAAGAGCTTCATTCCATTACTCCAGGTCAAGTAGGAAGGCGCACACGATTGACCATATCGAAAATCATCGGATGTCAACTCTGTACCACGTATGAATATTGCTAAGAAGATAACACAGGCGACCGTCGTGTATTGCGATGTGAGAAATTTTGCAAAGATTGTAAACATCCTTTCTCTCGAGGAAGTGTATCAATTTCTCAATGACTGTTTTTCATGCTTTGTCGATGTGGCATTTGAATACGATGGTCGAATCGACAAATTCCTAGGTGATGCTGCGGCGATCGTCTTTGGAATACCACACACCCACGACGATGACCCGGTTCGGGCGATTCGGTGTGCACTCGATATACAGAGAAGGGTCGAAGAGATAAGCATTCAGTGGCGAACATCATTAAATTTCCTTGTAGAAATCGATATGGGAATTTCGACAGGAGAAATTATTGCTGGAGACGTGGGGAGTGAAAAGAGAAGGGATTACACTATAGTCGGCAAGAGTGTCAATCTCGCTGCAGCCCTTCAGCACTTGTGTGAAGTTTATAATGAACACATATTGCTCGATCAAGCTACCTACGACAACGTAAAGGGCAATTTTACATTTAGACGGATTGGTGAGAAATTGCTCTTGGGTTATACTAAACCAATACAACTGTACACACCGACCGAAACGTGATCATGGTTCAATAGATACGAACTAAATGTGCCAATCTATTTGAATAGAACTGAACTATTTTGGTATTTCGCCAATTAACGTAATACCGAAATGCTGAAGGAGACCGTGTTAGCCCCGATTATTCACACAGAATTGCCATTGCAAGTGAATCCTCACCGGCATTGCGTAACCCCGGGCGATGTAGATAAAGTAAAAAACAGACTGTCCACTTTCTTGAAAAGTGCTACCCTCAAAGGACCACTTGTATCTAACGGGGTTTGAGTAAAATTGGACCAAACGAGTATGAATAAGCGGGGTTAGGTGTTTGGAATTATTGAACTTTGTGTTTTGAAAAAATGTAGATCGGCAGTAAACATTTTTGTGATGTTTTTCATCTCGTCGACATTAAACCAACCATATTCTTTTACCTCGTGAGGATTTGTTTTTATCGTATCCCGTGATATTTTTACCTGCCACCAGTGCAAAAGATATCTTTTATCATCAGTGTAACATTCCCAGACCTTTTGTATCGGCTCGACGGTTATTCCCATTTCTTCCTGTGCCTCGCGGATGACTGCTTGTGCTTGTGTTTCGCCTTGCTCCACAGCACCAGTTATTGGACACCAGTAGTCCTCAGCTGCTCCTTGCTTGGCTCGCTTAATCAGAAGAAATTTGTTATTCCGTTTTATTACAACTGCTACGGCATCCTGCATAGAATATTACAAATCACACGCCTCTGAGGTTATTCGATTATCCTGATTTATTTGATCAGAAGCACTTTCCCTATTGAAACAGTATTATCAATTTTGAGTCGGTAAAGATAAACGCCATTCGGTAATGAATTGCCAGCTTCATTTTTACCATTCCAGTGCACTGAATAGCTACCCAGTTGCTGCTGTCCACTCATCAGTGTTTTTACGAGCCTTCCATTGATATCATAAATAGTTACTTCACAATCGCTCGGTTGTGCGAGCGTGTAATTCAATTCGACATAGTCTGAAAATGGGTTCGGATAACATGTGAACGTGTTTTTGGGTGTGGTATTGTACTCCTCAATGCCAGGAGAAAAATTAGTGATACGTTCGAGGACTTCGGCATCAGTATAATTTGGATTCGTTTCATCGGCGTGACTAAACACACAAACGACACCACTGTAATGTTCAGCTATGAATGTATAGCTGATGTGGGTGATTGTGTCACCGAATATCGGAGTGCCTAAATAAAATGTTGTCATGGCACAGGTGTCAAAAGAACATTCGCGGAGACAGGGATATGTTCCATAGGGAATGGTCACCGTGCCATAGGCGTCGACAACGGAATGCCCATACCATTCAGTTTTCACTGTTATATCTCCCTCTGTCATCTCATAGCCATAATGATAGTTATGACTGTCTTCGTAGTGTACTGGTAGGGGTATTGAATCATAGGCGAAGTATTGCATAACAATTTCAGTATCACATAAGCCTTGCGTGCTCAGAAAATTTGGCGTGAGCTCCATATATAAGTACGACGTATCAACATCTTCGAATGAACTGTATACTAAATTTGAATTCGGAAATGAATCGGGAAACGGCGTGGATGCTTTTGGAACAATGACATTGTGGCAATTTTCTGTACCCATGGGCTGAGCGGTAAAATACCATGTCTGTGGTCCACCCGGAGAGCCGAGGGCAACGGTTGCATCGTGCTTGAGATTTTTTGTCCAAGTCGTGCCGATGGTATGAGGTATCTCAGTCCAATCAATAACAATCTGAGCGGATAAATAATTTGTGCCCAAAAATATGAGAATCGCTCCTACACAACGTAATAACTTCATGACTTCTCCTTTCATTCTAAAAATTTTCTTGCATTCTAAAAATCCTTTTGTTTCTTTTTAGAAACAACCACTACATGCACTTATTTACTGATTATCTAATTAAAAGCACCTTCCCTGTGGAAATGGAACCGTCTATGTCTAGGTGATAGAAATAGAGGCCATTTGGTAACTGATTACCGCTCTCGTTTGTGCCGAGCCACGTAACAGTATAATTACCCTGTTGTTGATAGGTATCGATCATTGTCATAACTAATCTTCCAGTAATGTCATAGATAGTTAAATTCACATAAGCCGGTTTCATGAGTGAAAATGTCATGGTGATGTGATCTGAGAATGGGTTAGGATGATATGATAGAAGAGTTTTGTGCGATGTGGAAGTTTCCTCTATGCCCATGTAAAAGAAGGTGAGGCGTTCAAGAATTGCAGCATCACTAAAATTTGGATCGGTTTCACCAGGATGACTTGAAATGGAAACCACCTCGTTATGTTCTTCTGCTATGAATGTATAGTGGATATGAGTAATTGTATCACCAGATACGGGGTTACCTGTTACAAATATCGTTGTCGCACATGTGTCAAAAGAACATTGACGTAAACATGGAAACGCACCATAAGGAATCGTGACTGTTCCCCAGGCATCAATAATTGACCGACCATACCATTCATGCTTTACTACTGTATCAGCTTCTTCTACTTCAAATCCATAGTGATATTGATTGCTGTTTCCATGGAGGAGTGGCAACGGTTGAGAGTCAGTTGGTACATATTGTAAGCTGTAGGATGTATCGGGCGTCACGTTACCTGAACCGAGTGTACTCAAGAAAGTAGAATCGAGTTCCTGATATTGATAGGATGTATCACTATTGTGAACTGCTTTGTAAACGAGATTTGCCTCAGGAAACGAATCGGCAAACGGTGTGGATGATTTGGTAACAATTCTCACATGACAGCTATCTGAACCCATTGGTTGAGCAGTGAAATTCCAGTTCTGCGGACCACCTGTAGAACCGAGGTCGACAGAGACATCATTACTGGAATTGATTATCCATTCAGTATCAATGAACTGCGGTATCTCGGTCCAATCGACAACAATCCCGAACGTATACTGTAATGCTGCGAGGGCGTCAGCAATACCCCAACCAAGATAGTTGTCAGGAGACTGGGCTTGACTCGCAGTCATCATCATAGCCTCGCGAACTTCCATATTTGTCCAGCCAGGATGTGCTCCTAAAATGAGAGCAGCTACTCCGGCAATAAGGGGTGTAGAAAGAGATGTGCCGTCCACACCGAGATAGCCATGATCATCGTAATAATCTGCAGCATAAGTATCAACTCCCCGGGCAACTACTTCAGGTTTCGTTCTACCATCATAGGTCGGTCCCCTTGAACTGAACGAGGCTAGATTGCCCCATTGATCCACGGCTCCTACAGCGATTATGCTGTCGGCATCAGCTGGAGCAAGAAGGGAACCCGAACCCGGACCATTATTCCCCATGGCATTACAGACAATAATCCCTTTCCTGGCTGCTTCATCAGCACCTATTGTAGTGACACAAGAATCGCCATTCAAATCAGGATACGTGTACCAATCAATATAGGCTAAAGAACTACTAACCACATCAGCACCTAAGCTGTCAGCCCATTCAATTCCTTCTACCCACCAGTCTTCCTCAATAGGTTGTTCATCAGTGACATCTTCAGTTTTTGCCAGGGCAAAATCAGCGCCATAGGCCGGTCCAATCAAATGTCCTTCTTCAAATCCACCTACTGTCGACAACGTGATAGTGCCATGCCGTGGTTGGTCAAAAACATCCTGACCAGATTCATAA